>JAJRPK010000117.1 GCA_024280785.1 Gammaproteobacteria bacterium | reverse complement strand
GGTTGTCGGCAAGCCCACCCAAGAGGACTCCCCTTGCAGCGAGCAAAACACCTCTGTGATTCTTAACGATAAGTCGTTGGCGAGTACAGAAGGGGATAATGCATTTAGCGTTGTATCAGCCATGCCGTTAAACCACTCACAAAAACAAGAAACCTGCTAAAACTAGAATCTAACGTGCTAGTGCCGGGAATTATAATCTCTACGCTATAAACTCATCGTTAAGAAACTCAGAGTTAAGACTCAATACTAATTTTCTAAATCATGAATTTATAACGATAGTTTCATTTAGAATTTCATTTATAGGATTATGCATATAGGAGCATGCAGAGGAGCATGGAAATCGCTATAACAAGGTATCTAGCGCAAACTGTTATTAAGATACTCTCTAGCCGGATTTGCGGCTGTACTACCCGGGTGATCATTTAACACCGACTCCAACATCGCACGCGCTTTTGCTTCTTCACCAATCTGGTGATAGACCTTGCCCAACTTAAATTTAGCATCAGCTACTTTACGGTGCTGCGGATAGCCATTTATTAACAGCGTAAAAGCCTGCTGCGATTTCTCCAAGGAAGAATCAAGATAATATAACTCTCCTAACCAAAAATATGCATTGGGCACGTAGCGACTTTGAGGGTAAGTATCAACAAACACGACCAAGGCCACCTTGGCGTCATCAAATTGGCGATCTTTGACTTTTTGATAGGCTGCACGATATGACTGTTTTGCCGAGTCCGGCTCGGCAGGTGCGCGCGGAGAGGCGGTAGCTATCTTCGAATTATAAGCGCGAGTGCTTGGTCCTGCAGTAGACTTGGGCTTCACTTCGCCTGCAGACGCTGTCGGCTTTGATGACGCTGCCGACCCTCCCGCCTGCAATTCTCCAATCCTACGATCGAGATCAAGATAGTCATCCATTCTTCGTTGACTAAGCTGTTCAATCATATAACTCTGTTGCTCGACTAGCCCGCGTAACTCCCGCACCTCAACCTGCAGACTTTGTATCTGCACAAATAGCTCTGCCGAGCCACCGCTATTACCATTATAATTACCACCCGAGTGAGTCGTCGTTCCCGCTTTTACCGAATAACTTGGTGACGTTGTTGGAATTCGTTGGGTCGAATACGTTCGCCCTTGCTCCGTCACAATAACAGGCTCGCCTTCAACCACTTCGATTTGGCCGTGCACAAGTAATGGCCCAGCACAAAGACTAATAGCAATAGAAAACAGTAAAACTACACGTTTACTTATAGGTATAAGATTCAGAATTTGTACTCCTGAAGATAAAAATAAATAAAGCAATGCACATAAAACAAACTTATTTTATGCGTGCATTGCTTTAAGTGGGTCACGATGAGCAACGGCCTCAAAACTATAGAAATAGATTCAACGTCATCCCAACACTGCCAACACGTTTACTATCGCGAGAACATTTTAGGCAAACGGGGCGGATGAATAACGCCCAGACCATTAATGATTTGCGAACGAGACCAGAGCGCCAGCCTTACTTTAGCTCGACGCGACGATTTTGACTGTAAGCTGACTCATCGCTGCGCAATGAAATTGGGCGCTCTTCGCCATAACTAACCACTTCTATACGCGAGCGAGAAATACCTTGAATAGCCAAGTAATCTGCTACTGATTTAGCGCGACGCTCTCCTAGTGCTAAGTTGTACTCACGTGATCCTCGTTCATCTGCATGCCCTTCTATGCGAATATCGCTATCGTTACCACGAAGAGCCGCCGCTTGGGCATCTAATCCCGCACGAGTAGACGCGCTTAAGGTTGACTGATCGAAATCAAAGTAAAATACAGTATCGAGGTCCATCGCTGGCTCATCAATTGTCTCGATTGGAGCAGAGTCATCGATACCTGTCGCTACGGCTGTCGCGTCGTCAGCATCAGAATCAAAAGCACTGTCGTCTTTTTGGTCACTAGAAGCGCATGCACCTAAAAAACCGGCTAAAACCGCTATAAAAATTCCTTTTTTAAAGGCCACTGCTGATACGGACATTAACTTGATTTTCATCATTTTTTCTCACTATTTGTGTGAACGGATAATTCTAAAGAAACAACTTTCTAGCGACGTCATTGTAAAGCCATTATTTAAGCATGCAATGCTCATCCTTGTATGTAATTCAAACAATCGAGGGGAATACCACCATATGTCACTGACTCGATCATAATTTCATCAAATAGCTATCGGGTTTATCCTGTTTTTACATTGCTGGGGACCATGCGGGCTCTCTCACATCACTCGAAGGAGAAGGTAGTCGAAACTTAATCCCTCCGTCGAGAGACACTGCTGCCAAGGTTCCACGGCCTTTATACTTGGTTGCGTACAGTAGCATGCTGCCATTGGGAGCAATACTGGGAGACTCGTCTAACGATGAATGAGTAAGGATGATTAAACGCCCAGTCTTGAGCTCTTGCCACGCGATGTGGTACCCCGTCTGGTCTCGATGAATCATCACCATGCTTTTACCGTCAGCCAATAAACTGGCTCTAGCATTGTAGTTGCCTTTGAATGTCAGCCGTTTTACCGGACCAGCGGCCGCATCACCTGGAGCAGAGCTCGCCCGTGCAACAGCCACTTGATAAATTTGTGGTTTACCCCCCCGATCAGAAGTAAACACCAGCGATTTACCGTCAGGCATCCAGCTTGGTTCAGTATCGATGGCGGAATGGTGGGTCACCCTATGCAACTGCCTGCTCGCCAACTCCATAATATAGATTTCCGGATTACCGTCCTTAGAAAGCACCATGGCCATTCGCTTACCATCCGGCGACCACGCTGGCGCACTATTCAAACCTCTATAATTTGTCAGCTGTTCACGTACTCCGGTCGCCAGCACCTGGCTATAAATAGCGGGGCGTGTAGTTTCAAACGAGACGTAGGCAATTTGTTTACCATCAGGCGACCACGCCGGCGATAATATTGGCTCTGAGCTTTTTAATACTTCACGAGCACGTGCACCATCGGCATCCGCGATCATCAAGCGATGCGTTTGCTGTTTATTCGCCAACCGCACCACTGACACATATAGCATTCGGGTAGAAAATGCGCCTTCTATTCCCGTTAACTTTTTATAAACGGCATCGCTCACCTTATGGGCTATCGCACGCTCTGCATGGGATCTGTCTGCGTATGTACCTTTTAATAAAGATTTTTGTCGATAGACATCAAATAGCTCAAACTGTAGATGAGTGCTTTGTTCCGTGCCATCAGAGCTACCAATCAACAAGTACTCTACACCCAGTGCACGCCAATCACGATAATGAACTTGATTGGCATGACTCGGAGAGCTGTACATTGCATCGCGCGACAACACGTCAAACTGACCGCTGCGATTTAAATCGGCAGTGACAATAGCGGCCATATCTTCGAGCGCCAGTGAACCGCTACGACGAAATGGAACAACGGCTATTTTTGTCGGGTTATCTACACCACGAGTAACTTCTATTGTTAAATCAGCACGTGCCATTACCGCCAACATCAACAGCAAAAATATTCCTGATATCTGTACGCATGTAATACCGGCCTTTATCACAACCTCAAATCCTCAGGTTTAAATCGAATATCTAATTGGCGAAAATTTTTCTCGAATAACCTTCTCGGCATTCCTTGAAGGCCCGTAAAGCGCCCTACCTTTTGTACTGCGAGTTCCGCAGAGCGGTCAAAAGCCAGATCACCAGCACTGTCCTTAACATTAACGCTAACAACGTCACCGTTAGGGACCAAACGAATCGTTAACAATACCTGCATATTCCGCCTGGCCGATGGCGGCCGACTCCAGTTTGATACAATAGCTGCTTGCATCGAAGCAACATACTGAAGAATAAGCCCGGCATCTTCGCCCGCTTGAAAATCGGCGTCTTCGTCCTCCAACAACTCTGCAAACGCCTGCTCCGCTGCGGCTCTTTTCTCTGCCTGCTGCTGGCGCCGAATTTCATCGAGATCTGGCTTAGGCAAGACTTTTTCTGGTGGATTAACTTTTTGAGGTTCGGGGCTAATTTTCGGCTTCGGTTTCGGTTTCGGTTTCGATTTCGGTTTCGGTTTCGGTTTCGGCCGCGCTTTCGGTTTTTTCTTTTCTACTTTAACTAATGTAGCTTTAATCGTTTTGCCAGGCGCCGATACTGTGACGGAAGGCGTTTCTGTTATCCAACCTACGCCGACCAACGCAAATAGCATTGCGTGCAAGCACAGTGCCACTACCAACGGAAAAATATATATACGCCAGCTAGACAACTTAAAGCGACTCAGTTACTAGCCCAACGTCTTTTGCTCCTGCTCCCTGAAGTGCGGTCATTAAACTGACTACTTCACCGTAGGGGAGCTTTTTATCACCCCAAATATACACCGGTGTTTCAGGTTTTTGCTGCAGGATTTTTTTAACTCGATCAGTTATTACTTCGAGTTTGACGGGGCTATCGGGGCTAGCCCCTAAGTTGATGTATAAACTGGCATCAGCTTTGATCGAAACGATCAAAGGTTCCGTTTGCTT
>JAJRPK010000116.1 GCA_024280785.1 Gammaproteobacteria bacterium | reverse complement strand
GCGGCCCCGACACCCCTAAGCCTAAAATCATGCGACCACCCGACATATGATCTAACGCTAAGGCAGACATAGCGCAAGCCGTGGGTGTTCTTGCCGACAATTGTGCGACCGCCGTACCCAGTTTTATTTTAGAGGTATTGGCGCCAATCCACGCTAACGGCGTAAAGGCATCATTCCCCCAAGACTCTGCCGTCCAAACAGAATCGAAGCCTAAACGTTCTGCTTCTTGTGCTAATTTGACGTGACTATCACCCGGAGCCAATGCACCCCAATAGCCTAATTGTAATCCAAGTTTCATAGCCGCTCCAAAGCAAAAAAGTGAGTTATCGATGAATCTTATACCCATCGTAAGAACCCCCATTTTACCTGTAACCTCGAAGGGCAACATTAACCTAAGCAGCCTACTCAGACTGATAAAAAGTGCCAACCGTTATGTCTTAATAGCGATAATTACGCGCACACGGGGAAAAATAATTAAAAACATATTCCAAGCCTTGACAGCAGAAGCATCTGTCCGAATATATAAACAATTTAATGCTCTAAAATGGATAATAATGTAGTGTAGGTTTAGAACAAAAGGTTGCTACAATTCGGTGGTTCACCTCGTCGCAGCTCATAGACATAGCCCATAGACGCAGCTCATAAAAACAGCCGCCGACACTCACTTATATTGGTTCAAAAAAACGCAATGAAAAAACAATTTAACCACCTTATTCAAGCTGGAAAGATCGGCACTCTCACATTAAAAAATCGCATGGTGGTCACCGCAATGGGAGTTAATCTCGCGGATGACGAAGGTTACTGCGGCGAGCGGATTATCGCCCTACACGAGGGTTATGCTAAAGGTGGGGCTGGGCTGGTAATTTTAGGCGTGACGGGTGTTGCCTGGCCGAACGGAGGTAACCTACCAAAACAAGTCGCTATATCTGATGACCGGTTTATTCCAGGCTTAAAAGCTATGGCCGATGCAGTACACGCCCATGGCGCAAAATTAGCAGCGCAAATTCACCACGGAGGAATGGTAGCAACAGAAGATACGCAAGCAGGTCGTCCTCTTTGGGTCCCCTCCTACCCTGTAATGAAGAAGGGTGACTTCACCGAAGGTTTTCTCGAATCTGAAAGCGCAATTATGTTCAACCCTGAGGCCCCCAAGCCCCAGCTTCATATCATGACCCAAGACGATATCGACTTACTGGTCAGTCAGTTTGCCGCTGCTGCACTACGGGCTAAAAATGCTGGCATTGATGCCGTAGAAATTCACGGCGGCCACGGCTATATTATTTCTGCGTTTATATCTCCATCTAGCAATCAGCGCACAGATGAGTACGGTGGCAGCTTGGAAAATCGTGCCCGCTTATTGTTATCTATCATCAAAGCCATTCGCGAAGCCGTTGGCGCCTCTTATCCCGTCTGGTGTAAATTAGACTCAGGTGAATTTGGCAACAGCGAAGGAATCAGCTTGGCCGATGCAAAAGCTACAGCACTCATGGCCCAAGCCGCTGGCGTAGACGCTATTACCGTCACCGCCTACCACGATGGCAGCCAAGGAGCGATGCACTCTGAATCCAACATCCCCCATACACCTGAACGCTTAGTCGCCAATGCCATTGAGATCAAACAACTGCTCAATATTCCCGTCATATGCTCGGGAAGAATAGAACCCGGCGCCGCCGACAAACACATAAGCAAAGGCCATTTCGACTTTTTGGGGATGGGCAGAAAAATACTGGCTGACCCCGATCTACCGAACAAAATTACTGCCGGTACTCCAGAGCAAATTCGACCCTGTATATATTGCTACTGCTGCGTCAGTCAGATTTATGTTCGCAGCCAAATCAAGTGCGCCGTCAACCCTGAAACGGGCTTTGAAAACAAACTCAAACTAATAACCAGTGACCTTAGCGGCAACAAGCACTTTGCCGTTGTCGGCGGCGGCCCTGGAGGAATGGAAGTAGCAAGGCGTCTCCACTTGAGAGGCTTTAGGGTCACATTATTTGAACGAGGCAATCGATTAGGTGGCACTTTACAATTTGCCAGTATTGCCTACGCCCCTAACGAAAAGCTCTTGAGATGGCTACGATTACAAATAAAGCAAAGCGGGATCGACGTACAATTAAACAGAGAAGTCACCGCAGACTTGATTCAGAAATTGAATATTGACGAAGTCATCGTTGCCACCGGCGCCGCCAGAAATATGCCGGACATCCCCGGCGCCGATCAAGATTTTGTCTTTAGCGGCGACGAAATGCGCGCTATGGTAATGGCTGAAGATAGCGAGCAATTGCGCCGAAAAACCACAAGTTTTACCCGCTTGATAACAAAGCTTGGGGCGATAACCCGCGTTACTCAATGGCCGCTGCTTGTTCGCTTAGCCTCCAAAGTCTGGCTACCACTAGATCGACGTATCGTCATCATCGGCGCCGAGCTCGTTGGTCTCGAATTAGCTGAGTTTTTAGCTGAGCGTGGCCGCCAAGTTACTGTCATCGACCAAGCGCCCCGCCCCGGCACGGGGCTTTATCTGGTCCGCCGCCTACGGCTCTTGACAGAACTTAAGCATCTCGGCGTCAACCTTCTCAACAGTGCAAACGATATTTGTATCGACCGACAAGCCATTAGCTACACCAACTACCGAGGCCAGCGCCGTAGCGTCGATGCCGACCAAGTCATTGTGGCTCAAGGAGCTACTGGCGATACTCGCTTAGCCGACCAGATACGACAAAGTGGAAAAATTGTACACACGGTTGGTGACTGCAATGGAGTTGGCTATATTGAAGGGGCAATGCGATCAGCCGCTGAATTAGCAGTAAAATTAGGCTAATGAGCATACAACTGTTTATTCTAATTCAACCCCTTTTAAACTGCCCTCTGCTCGCCAGCTCCGAAGAATTTTAAAATATTCTACTGGGTCGCCAAAGGCTCGGCTTTGGCGGTTCACTTCACCCTTTTCGCTTTCCTTATTAATATAGCCCGGCGTACACTCATTAAGAAACTGCTGTTTATCAGTGGGCTGTTCAATAATTTTTTTCGCCCATTCGGCTGCCGCCTTATCGCTTACATTGATTACAGAATACTGCTCAGCTACCGCATGACCAATAACATGGGCGATATGCAAACTCTGTTCAGCCAAAGTATGAGGAAAGTTGACCGAAAAAGCCGACTGCGAATTTGACAAAACAAAACAATTAGGAAAACCAGGAGTCTGTATTCCAAATAAGGTGGCCATCCCTGCATCCCATTTATCAGTGAGCTCAACGCCACCTTTACCAATAACATCGTAGCCCGTTTTTCGCGAAAACTCGGGAAGAAAATCAAAGCCGGTAGCGAAAATCAAACAGTCCACCTCGTAAGCTACGCCGTCAACATGTAGCGCATGATCCGATATGCGCTCAACGCCTTTACCCTTTGTATCAACCAAGGTAACGCTATCTTGATTAAAACACTTTAAGTAGTCATCGTGAAAACAGGGCCGTTTGCACCAATACCTGTAGTAGGGCTTTAATGCCTCTGCCGTAGTCTTATCAGTGACGATGGAATCAACCCTCGCTCTGATCTCATCCATTTTCTGAAAATCAATGGTCTCCATCCATTGTACGATGGTCTGCAAATCGGTGTTTGCACCTTCTGCTTGCATTAATTTCGTCAAACGCCGATTTCCATCGGTCCAGCCGTCGTTAACCAAATCCTCCTGCTGTTGTCCACCGGATGTTAAAATATTAAAGTTGTCCAACCGCTGTTGATGCCAACCCGGTTTTTGCTTATTCATCCACTCAACATCAGTCGGGTAATTATTTCGCTCTTCAACCGTAGACGGCGTCCGCTGAAAAACGTATAGATGACCTGCAGACTCCGCCACGCGAGGAATGCACTGAATGCCCGTTGCCCCTGTTCCAATAATGGCTACTCGCTTGCCCTCTAGACCCACTAATGGCTCGGTTAAATCACCTCCTGTGTAATCATAATCCCACCGGCAAGTGTGAAATGAATGTCCCTTAAAACTGGAAACTCCTGGAACACCCGGTAACTTTGGCCTATGAAGAATACCGTTAGACATGCAGACATACCTGGCCAGCATGCGATCTCCTCGATCAGTACTAACGACCCAACGATTGATCTCTTCATCCCAACGTAATTCTGTCACTTCGGTTTGAAAACAGGCGTTATCATATAAGTCGTACTTCGTTGCAATAGAACGACAATACTCCCATACCTCAGCTCCGCTAATGTATTTTTCAGTCGGCGTATAATTAAGTTCTTCGAGCAAAGGGAGATATATGTAAGACTCCGTGTCACATTTTGCACCAGGAAAACGATTCCAATACCACGTGCCGCCAACATCACCCGCCTGATCGATAAGGCGAATATCTTTCACTCCCGCCTCACGTAATTTAGCTGCCGCTATGAGTCCACCGAACCCAGCACCGATAACAGCTACTTCTACTTCGTCCGTCAGCGCCTGTCTAGAAAAGCCGGGAGCAACAAAAGGATCTTTAACGTATGAAGAAAACTCACCGTTGGTAAGATTGTACTGATCAAGGCCATCTGTGCGAATACGCTTATCCCGCTCTTGCCGGTACTTTTCGCGCATTGAAACTATATCAACATTATTATTCTGCTTACTATTATTTGATTTTTCTCGTTCTTTATCGACTGCCATGAATGTTATCTCATTAATATTTTTTTCGTTTTCATCATTAGATATAATATCTTATAAACTTAATGCTACACAGAACCAAGTTCCCCCCGAGTTAAACATCTGTTAGACGGCCGTCAAAAACAGGATTCACCCTTCGTTAAATGACCTAAAATGCTAAGCAATTTGAAACAGGATGATCGACAGCTGTGGATT
>JAJRPK010000115.1 GCA_024280785.1 Gammaproteobacteria bacterium | reverse complement strand
TGGTACCAGTGGGCGGACTCGAACCGCCACTCCCTCAACTACTCGCACAGAGCATTGTTAAGTGATTGATAAGAATAAGATTTAAAATCCTTGGCCGTTCAAGGACTTCGCAAAGTGTACCGCCTAAATGTAACTATATTGAATCTCAGTCTTTGTCTGCCGTAAATCTAATTTATTGCAAATATAAAAGTTGCTTTTTGATTTTATAAAGGTTACTTTTATATTATTGTTTTAACCAATGTTGATTGAGCCATGATAAAGCGTAAGATTACTAAACAAATTATGGAGGCTTTGCAAGGTTTTCCAGTCGTCTATCTAAACGGTCCAAGGCAGGCCGGAAAGAGCACGCTTGTTCAATCCCTTGCTGCAAAGCAGTGGCCTGCCGACTATGTAACCTTTGATGAGGCAACTCAATTGGGTGCAGCGGAGGCAAACCCCGAAAGTTTTTTACGAGCCTACCAAGATAAACTGATTCTGGATGAGGTCCAGATGGTGCCGGGCCTGTTTCGCCCGTTAAAAATGCTTGCCGATGAAGCAAGGCTGGCAAATAAAAAAAGCGCCAATGGACGCTACCTGCTGACAGGGTCGGCCAACATCATGGCGCTGCCAACCTTGTCAGATGCGTTAGTCGGGCGAATGCATGTGCTGACACTCTACCCGTTATCGGCGCTCGAAGTCATGGGTGGCAAAGGCGATTTTCTTGCAAAACTGATGGCTAACCAATTCAAGCCTGCGACAATCAAAAAAAAGGACGCGCTTGTAGATGTGATTGAGCGAGCGACTTTTCCGGAAATTACAGACCAGAATTCTAGTAGGCGAAGGCAGTGGTTTGAAAGTTACATCACGACGATTTTGCAAAGAGACGTGAGACAGATAGCGGATATTGCGAAGCTTGGTGTATTGCCGAATTTACTTAAAGTGTTGGCTGGAAGAGTCGGCGGACTGATTAACGAAACGGATATTGGGCGGTCCATTCGTCAAAATGCGGTCACTTCTAAAAATTATCGTGTGTTATTGCAAATGATGTTTCTGACCTTTGACGTGAAGCCATGGTTTAGAAATACTGGCAAGAGACTGGTTAAGGCGCCCAAGGGTTATCTGGTTGATACATCGTTACTGGCGCATTTACAGCAGATCGATATGAAAAAAATTGAGTTGTCCGAACCCCATGTATTCGGACATGTTTTTGAAAATTTCGTTGCGACCGAACTCACTAAACAGCTTGCCTCACTAGATGTGAGTGCTGAGCTGCATCATTTTCGTACCAGTGACGGTAAAGAGGTGGATTTTGTTCTTGAATGTTCCAATGGTCGATTAGCGGCTATAGAAGTGAAAGGCCGCGATGCGATTTCTCCAGACGATTTTAAGGGGCTGCGAGAACTTAAAAACCTGGTTGGTGATGATTTTATTTCGGGCATCGTATTGTATCGAGGGAATAAGATCGTGCCCTTCGATGACAACCTGTGGGCAGTTCCCGTTGATATGATGTGGAAATGAATACGTTTTTTGTGTAAGCATGATGGCTATTGGTCTAATTATCTAACCATTTATATCCGATTAAAGATTTCTTGTTTCGACGTATTGATCTGATCATGGCTCGGTGTGGAGTACTATCAGTAAATGGGCAGAAGATTCTCCGGTGTAGGGCATTTACAACTGAAGGCGAGAAAGCATCTCCTGCAGTTCGCGTTTAAGCTTGCGGTGTAACCAGCTTAAAAATCCATCCGTATGGCTAAAGGATGGCGCGGTATCGGATAACGTCGATAACTGCTCAAATCCTGTTTGGCATTGTACCCAAAATTGCGTGGAAAGGAATTTGCACGTGTCTTGTCACTGGTCTTTAGTGAGCGACGCAACTCTCTGCGGCCACTAAAACAATAACGTAAACGCTGGGGGATGATGACGCGACCGCACCATTGATTTTGGTGACGGTTGCGGGCTAGAAATTGGTTTGTGGCCATACACGCCTCGCACGAGTGTATCACCAAGGTGTACCACCCTTGGTCTAACAACGTCTGCGAGAATGAAAAGCCTAATGGAATGGGGCTTTGAGAGAAGTGTGGTACCAGTGGGCGGACTCGAACCGCCACTCCCAGAGGGAACCAGATTTTGAATCTAGCGTGTCTACCAATTTCACCACACTGGCCTTACTTGAACTGTACTCTTTTTTGCTTGGGATTCAAAATCATTGGTGGATTTTGAATTCGGCGTGTCGACTAATTAATTTAATATAATAATTTAGCCCGATTTAAACCAATTTAGCCATCCCGACATATCTTAATTGGGAAGACTGCTTTTATATAGCGGGCGGGATTATATCAGCGGATTTGGTGCGTGCAAGTGAAAACCGCATCATCTGCCGCACAGCTGACAAGGACTCTAAAGTCGATGTATATTTAAGATTGTACTGCGAGTGAATTTTGGCGTTGTATTCAAGGTACCCTTTGGCGTTAAAGCCCAAATTTGCCTGTAGTTATAGTTAGTTGTAGCTAGTTATGGTTAGCTATCGCTATAAAAAAACGGCAGTTGGTAGATTTTCCATTGAAAGAGTTAAACTTGGGATCGGTCAGCTTACTAAATTCAAGGCGCTAGGCTATTAGCAGCTGCGTGTAAATTTAAAATAAGCGTAGAAAATCAGCTAAATTGCTGGCCTATTTGTGCAATTTCGGCTACCCTGCGCAGCCGTTTTAGCCCGTGATTCAACTCCATTTGTGCCTATCATGAATCGTCAGGAATTTGATTACCAGCTCCCCGATGAGCTCATTGCTCGCTATCCCACTGAGCAGCGTACTGCATCGAAACTTCTTACCCTCAATCGCCACGAAGGCAACATTAGTCACAAACACTTTACCGACCTATTAGATTTGCTAGAACCCAATGATTTATTGGTGTTTAACGATACTCGAGTTATCCCGGCGCGTTTATATGGTGAAAAAGAAAGTGGTGGTAAGGTAGAGGTACTCATCGAGCGAATTACTAGTGGTACACGAGGCATAGCGCAAATTCGTGCAAGTAAGGCACCGAAGCCTGATTCGCGAATTATACTTGGGCAAGGATTAATCTTACGAGTTGTCGACCGTGTCAACGACATGTATTTAGTCGAAAGTACCGAAGATATTTCGCTGGCGATGTTACTGCAGGCGATTGGACATATGCCATTGCCT
>JAJRPK010000114.1 GCA_024280785.1 Gammaproteobacteria bacterium | reverse complement strand
TTAATGTTGACGGCGGACAATTTATGCGACCATAAGCTATCGGCTTATGAAGTTGGCTGTAACTTCAGAGCAGTCTTTTATTAATGCCATCAAAAGCTGCTCTGCCTATTTCTCGTATCGAATAAATCGACTAGCCAACTGCTATCCACCTACTAGCCACCTACTAGTCAATCAGGAATCTATTATGAAAAAGTATGACGGTTTGAACGAAGATATGGTAAAGCAGTTTGCTCCACAACCGGGGTGCCGGCCACTACTGCCGCCCATGAGTGAAAAGGGTCAAGTTGCACTTATGTGCCGCATGCTATTTAAAGAGGGCTGGAACGAACATATCGCCGGCCACATAACTTTGCGGCTAGATAACGGCAACATGCTTACTAATCCTTGGGAATTAGCGTGGGATGAATTAACCGCCAGCGATATCGTCACCATCGATAGTAAAGGAAAAATTCTCGATAGTGACTGGAACGTGACTCCCGCTTTAGGCTTGCATTTACAACTGCACCAAACGCGGCCCGATGTTCACGTCGTCATTCATAATCATGCACATTGGAGCGGTATTTGGGCCAATATGCATCGAGTTCCGCCTATTTACGACCAAACCTCGGCCCATGTTCCCGGCGATTTACCGCTCTACAATGAATATGAAGGCCGGTTCGATAACGATGAAACGACAATGTCTGCGGTCGAAGCCTTGGGTGATGCACGCTGGGCGCTTTTGGCCAATCACGGATCCTTAGTGGTTGGCAAAGATCTTCGGCAAGCCCATTTGCGGGCTATCACTTTAGAGTGGCGCTGTAAAAAAGCTTACGAAGTCGAACTAGCTGGCGGAGGTACACCCCTCAGCGACGAAGAGGCCGAGAAAGTTAGCGTTACCGATGCCAACGGATTTCCGTTTTTATGGGAAGCCATGGCCCGGAGAGAACTTAGAGCAGATCCCAGTATTTTAGATTAGTGATTACTGGGGTTCCCTACTAATTAGCTTTACTTTCACAGACTACTAACAAAGCTGTTTAGTTCATAAACTCGTACTTAGCAATAAGCTTCTTCACTTTTAGAACTTAGGCATCCAATACTCATTATGAAAAAGAACCCGCTTCACGACATTGCCATTGTCGCGACATATAACACCCGTCAGAGTCGACGGTTAGAAAACGAGAATGACCTTTCACTTATTCTGGAAATCATTCGAGGCCTCATCGACTCAGCCGGCGTAAAAACTAGTGATATCGACGGCATTAACATCAGCACTCCGGTTTGGAATCTTAAACCTCGCGAAGCATTGCAAATACTCAATAGCGAAACACGCTGGTGCGGCAACGAATTTATGGGGATTTCCGCGGTACTTGAGGCCGCCGGTGCGATCGCCACCGGACAAGCCGAGATGATTATGATTGCCTCTGCTCAAGCGGGTGAATACACCAGCGGTGAGTCCACCGCCCCATGGACCCGTCCTACTCATGAGTTTATAGAATGCTTTGGCCTATACACAGCCGCTGAATTTGCACTGTGCGCACAGAGACACATGAAACTCTATGGAACGACACCCGAATCTTTAGCCGAAGTTGCCTCGACCATACGCAACAATGGCAACAAACACCCTAAAGCCGCCTTTTACGGCAAACCCAATGTAAGTCCGGACGACGTTCTCGACTCCCGTATGGTGACGTCCCCTTTCCACCTACTGGATTGCTGCATTACTTCCGAGGGTGGCGCAGGCTTAATTATTACTACAGCAGAACGCGCAAAGGATATGGATGTAGATGCCGTCTACCTTCTAGGAGCTGGCACCGATAGACAAGGCATGTCTTATACACGCGCGCCAGTCTGGGACAAATGTGGTGATATTGGCAAACGCGCTGCAAACCGTGCCTTTTCTCAAGCGGGCATCCGGCCAAAGGATGTCGATGTCTGTGAGTTTTACGATCCCTTTTCATTTGAAATTATTCGCCAATTTGAAACCTATGGATTCTGTGACTTAGGCGAAGGCGGTGATTTTGTCATGGACGGCAGAATTGCACTCGATGGCGAATTTCCTATATCGACTAACGGTGGGTTAATGTCGTTTGGTCATTCTGGAACAGTGCAAATGCTACAAAAAGTCACAGCCGCGTACGATCAGCTCTGTAATCGCGTACCTGACGAGATAAACGTTGCTAATGCCAAAGTTGCTATGGCATCGAACGGCGGTTCTGGCGCACTATTTTGTGACGTTATGTTGTTGGGCACAGAACCAGCGTAAACGAATAACGGACTTACTATCGAGGCACTTGAAAAGCACACCCTTTATTTCAAGACACACATAAATATATCCCTATAGTTCGACGCTGGCATCCTTGCCAGCAACGGTCTTGAAATAAAGGGTGTGCTGTTCAAATGCCTTATTAATAACTTAAAATTGAGAGCCTGACTATGAGTACTATGGGTGACGAAGCGTTACTAAACAAACCGGGGCTACCCGTACCCAAGGCCACTGTTATTTCACAACCGCATTGGGATGGCTGTAAAAAAGGCCAACTACTGGTTCAGCACTGCGACGAATGTAACGCTTACACATTTCCCCCGGAAATCGTTTGCCCGCAATGCTTAAAGAGTTCGTTATTGTGGAAACAAAGCAGCGGCAAAGGCGTAATTTATAGCTTCACCGTTGTCCATCGACCTCAGCGACCAGAATTTGCTGCGCCTTATGTCGCTGCGATTATCGAGCTTGAAGAAGGCTGGCATATGATGAGTAATATTATCGACTGCGACATCGATAGTATTGAAATTGGGCAAGCCGTTGAAGTCAGCTATGTGAAACGGGAAGATTTTAGTTTACCCATGTTCAAGTTACTAACAGTACCATAGAAAAGGATACCCTAATCAATTCTTAACGGTTCTGCCGCACCTCCTGATAGCATTTTTATTTGATTTTTAAGCCACGCATTAAGCCAAAAATTATCTGCTTGAGAATCTAACTTTTCATGAACTTCTATCGCGAGAGATCGGGCCGCTTCGTTACCCGCTTCTACCGATAACACAATATCTAAAAGATGTAACGCTTGCTCAAGTTCACCCTCAGCCATTTTTTCTTTGCCACGTTCAACGAGTACTGAAGCGCCTCCGGAGAGTTCGATTAAATCCTTATTAATGGAGCTCTGTGGCACGCTGTATAGCTCTGTTGTCGAACGATGGTGAAACCACCCAGCATATGCTTCCCATATTGCCCGAATACTCCACGACACTTTGCCGTAACCTTGCCCTACTTCCAACTCTGCAGGTAAGCGAATTTCACGCATTAACGTATGAACATCTTTGCCTTCGTTCATACCCTTAACGGTTTCGTCGTGGACGTAATGAATAGCATCGCGAAGAACGGTAAGCTCTGTTTTGATAAGCTCCTTGCCAACGACAGGTTCATGGTGACCATAAAGAATGGTTTCTGCACCCAAGTCTAACACCGTTTGCACAGCCGCAGCACAAGTTAATGCGTCGCGGTAACGATCACCTCGGATAGTAACCAAATTCGGAAAATGGCCAAAGGGGCAGCCAAATAAATTGCCGGTCAAACAAATTTTGTGCTGTGGCAGCCAGACGATTAATGAATCATTCGTTTCTGCACCCGCCGCCGCAATCAGCACAATGTCCAAACCGCCCAGCGTAAACTCGTATTTTTCTTCGAAGGTAATATCGGGAACCGGTTTATCCTGCGTAGGATAATCGGTATAACCTTGTTCTTTGTAGTAGGCAAAGATCTCAGCGAACTTATCGAGAAAGGCAAAAGCCGAGCGACTGCCTCGAAATGCTTGCAAGCGCAAATCGTAAGTTTGGTGTTCTTGATTACCAGCCTGGGTAATGTACTCAATACCCGCATGATGATCACGAAAGTGTTGCACTCCACCGACATGATCAACATGCCCTTGAGTAGTAATCAAATACCGTATTGGCTCGGTAGTAAAGGATTCAAAATTCTTTCTGTGGACCGGCCCCTCTGTACCCATGCCAGTATTAATTAGAATATTGCCTTCCGATGTCTCGATTAAATAGACGTTAGAATTTCCTTCTGACATAAGAATAAAGTCATTAATTCTCTCGCCACCAAAACGTGCTGCATTAGGTGCTACTGGTCGAGATTTATAAAGGGGGTCTCTCATTATTACCTCGGCAAAATATAGGGTTATAGATTTAGTACAAAAATGACGAACAAAGAGTTAGCTAATCATAGAATCTTTCATAGTCTGCGCTAACATTTTTAGCGCATCACGGCGTGGCATCTGTGCAATTCCGTTGAATATATCGGCATTCTCCTTGCCCGCAATTACAACCGGTCCGTTGGCAAGATTATCCAAGCCTATCTGAGCAACTTGATCCGGAGACATTAAGCCCATTAATTTACTGCGATCAACTTTTTGCTTATCTAACGCCTCAGTATCGGTAGAGCTGGGTTCTAGCACCAATACATCAATATTTTCAGATTCCAATTCACCCCAAAGTGACTCGCCAAAATTTTGCACAAATGCTTTTGACGCTGAATACGCCGAGGAATTCGGAAAACCAAGAATCCCTTCTACCGAACCGGTAAATAACAACCCGCCTTTGCCCCTCTTTAACAAGTGAGGAATAAATCGATGGCACAATTGCA
>JAJRPK010000113.1 GCA_024280785.1 Gammaproteobacteria bacterium | reverse complement strand
GGCGATACATCGAACTGGTCGCAAGTACACCGCGCTGCTGAGCAATTATTACAGGCAAATGAAGACTACCCATTGGTATTTGATATAGCCGAAGTCGGTTGTGATACTGCCACAGGGTTTGGTTGTACGCCCTATGTGGATGCTAACAGCAATGGCTTTGATGCCAGCGATACGCAGCTGTTGGATTCGCCCGATGCACAAGACGCTTTAACCGGCGGCCTGCTTTATGTCGCGATGTCACAGTATTTTACGCGTTTTGCCGAAGGTATTCGCCAGCTCGATGGTTTGAACCATGTGATCTCGCCGGTTGAAGGTTTTATAGGTATTGTCAGCTCGACCTATGAAGTAGAGTATCTGGGCAACACGACCTTTTCGGTGATGCCCGGTGGTCTGTTAATCGATATGAAAGGCCAGTCTTTTACCGGCATATTTCGTGACGATGTGCCCAATACCTTTGCCGACCAACACTTTAATCTTGTAGGTCATTTAGTGTCATCGTTAGAACATGAAATCTGGCAGGAAATGACAGGTTTTGATGCAGTATCGACAGTGCGGGGCATTCAGATGGCATTGACCGATAGCAGCATTAATTTGCTGGAGCCTAAGAATGATGGCGTGACGAATAATATGGTCAGTCAATATAGCGATTTTCAATTGGGTACGGCGGCGAGCGCGGGATTCTCCTACACTCCGTTTTCCGTGTATTCAACCCAGCCAGCTACGTGGACTAACCCGATTAATGGCGCTTCAATGGAGGTGCTTAAATCGAGTGTTAGTGCGGCGGATACACTTGATGATCGTGCTTTGGTGAGCTACAGCTATTCGAGCGGCCAAGGCCTATACGGTTGGGTAAGTTGTGCTGACAATATTGAAAATCAGCTCAATAGCTTATCGAATTTAGCCCAAGTTAGCTTTACCTATTGTGATGGAACACCTTTTTCCGGGTTTGTTATTCAGGTCAAGCCACAAGTTGAGGCGCATTTTCTGAATACGATAGTCCCAAACTTTATAGGCCAGGGAATATTTGATTTTTTCGATCGAGCGAAAGGATTTAATCCTAATTCCCATGTCTATCGCCGTTTGCCATTGTCCCAGAGCCTGCATTCCGGGGTACGCGTTCAGCGCATCCGTGATGATGTCATGATCGGTGATCGTGCCGATTTTAATGGCAGCAACGGTCTATGGCGTTACGTCATTCCATCCCGTAAAACCGAAGGGGACTTATTCCGATTCAGTGTCTTTTTAGAAGAAATCAGCAACCCCAACGACAGTACCATTGCCAGCCAGAGCTATTCGATCAGCAATGACTTTTTTACCGCCAGTGGCGGATGGGTGGATGGTACAGAAACGTTAAACCCTTCTATACCCAATAGCTCAATAATCAAACCCGATTTTAATAACGAAGTGTTTACCGAAGAAAATCTGGTGGCACAAACGAATAACGACCTTGTTCGCACGCCGTCAACATCTGACCCAGTGTCTACTGTCACCGGCAATATGTACCACGACGAAACCGACTTTACGATTAAAAGTCGCGGCTTGCCTTATGTCTTCACACGTTCTTACAACTCGGGCTCAGGGCGTGTTGATCAGGATGGCCCATTCGGGTTTGGTTGGACGCATTCTTACAATATGAGTCTTCGTTCTAACGATTACGGCCAGTGCCCAAGCTGCGATAATACACAGGCTGCCGAAAATGGTAATAACGTTACCTCATCTATTAGTTATGTCGATGAGCGCGGAGGTGAACACACCTATATCCTCAATGCGGATGGCGCCGGCACACGTAGCGTTGCCAGCAACCCGCCCGGTGAGTTCGAGGAATTAACCTTTAATGACCCTGCTGTCGGGCAGTACACGTTGACTTTCCGCAATGGTGTGAAATACGTCTTTTCTAATGTGCCGAGCTTATTAACAGCGACAGATCAAACAGCACGGCTCGATTATATCGAAGACCCCTACAATAACCGTTTAACGATGGGCTATGACGGCAGTGATCGGCTTATTAGCGTTACCGATAATCTTGTTGTCATAGGTCGTACCGGTTTGGCGATAACTTATGTGGGGTCAGCGCTGCATATTCAATCGGTCAGTGATTGGTCGGGGCGTACTTGGATTTATGCTTATGATACCAACAACAATTTAGATTCAATGACCAACCCATTAAATGAGGTAATGGATTATACCTATCACGATGGCACGCATTTGCTCAATGCGCTCATCAAGCCGCAAGACCGCTCAGGTCAGCAAGCATCAATGGCCTTTAGCTACTACCGCAATAATAAAGCCTTTAATTATGCGAATACTTTGGGTGAGACAGAAACGCTCGATTACGATTTATACCGTCAACGTACGCGCATTACTGACCCACGGGGTTTTATTCGCACGCATATTTATGATACAGATAATGGCGCATTGATTAAGCTCGAAGAGCCCGATGGAGCAATTTTACGGTTTGATAATAACGCCGATGGCTTGCGTTATATAAAAATCGATGGGCTCGGTTATGAAACCCAGTATTCTTTTCAGGTCGACCGCAGTATCAGTGCAGCGGTGTCTAATACCAATGGCTTAGTTACACGTGAAGTAGATGCGCTTAACCAGCAATTTGATAGGGATTACGGTCTTTACGATCAACCAACTATTACAGTAGATAAGCGTGGCAACCCGATTGCGCGAAGCTATTATGTAACGACGAATATTGCTACGGGCGCAGTAGCGGGTAAGTTGCATGAAGTGCGAGCCACCTTAAACGGCACGCCGAACGTGCTATTACAAAGCTACACCTATTATGCCGATAGTGCCCCGCGCGATTTTGCACAGGTTAAGCGACGCACAGAATACATCGATCTAGCTAATTTGAATCGTCAGCGTATTACCGATTTTGTTTGGGATAGCTCCAACGGCGTAGATTTACTCTCACAGACTATTGCCGGTAGCGCGGATAGCGGCATATCATTCTCTACTGATCCTATCGTGATGAACTTCACCTACGATAATCTGGGCAGAAAACTGACTGAAACACTCAGTCGCCGCACCTCGGTAGCCGATGCGACTCCACAATTTCTAACAACCTCCTTCGAGTACGATGGCTTAAACCGTGTTGTGAAAACTGCCACTCCTAGAGGCGATATTGCTGAAACGGTTTATGATAAAAACGGCCAAGTTTTTCAGCAGAAAATGCATTATCTAAGTTCGGTGGCCAGAGATAATTGCGACGCGCCTGCGCAAATGAATAGTCAAACGTATGTGACCTGTACTTATGTTACCAACACGTACGATGCGGCAGATCGACTGATTCAAGCTACGGATATTCTAGGCCACAGTCAGCAGTTTGATTACGATGCAATGGGTAATGTGATTGCACAAACGGATGCCAATGGTAACGTGACGCGCTTTGAATACGATGGCATGAACCGCCGCACGGTAGTGATTGACGCTAACGGCTACAAAACAAAATCAGTGTATGACCTCGCAGGCCGTTTAGTGAGAATCACTGATGCGAATGGACATAGTGTCACGAATGAATACGATGCCATTGGCCGTGTTGTTAAAACGATTTCGGAAGAAGGGCGAGAAACCACCTTTGACTATGACCCAAATAATAATCAAACCCATAGTGTTGATGCGAATGCGATAGCTAACGGCGCGCACCCTCGCAACACACAAAATGCCAGTGTGTACACTGAGTACGATGAATTGAACCGACCTTTCCGTGTCACTGATGCGCTTAATGGTCAGACCAGCACAACGTATGACTTGCTCGGCAATATCACGAGCATTACTGATGCCGAAGGGCAAGTGACGCAACTGATTTATGATGAGCTGGGAAGACTAACTGAAACGCTTGACCCCGTTATTGAAAGTGGTACCGACTTAACCAAAAAAGTTTTGGTGTACAACGAAGCAAACCAACCGTTGCGTACTGAAGATCGGGCCGGTGTCATTTTTGATTATGAATATGATGAGCTGGGTCGACTGACCCGGCGCTTGTCCAATAGCGGCTATCTCGAAGTGAATGCATTTGATGATTTTGGTGATTTAACTAGCGTGGGTAGCCTCACGGTAACTTACCAGTATGAATATACCTCGCGCCATGAGTTAAAACAAAAAACGGATACGCGTGAGAACAAAACCTTGCAGTGGTTTTATGATGCAGCCGGGAACGTGGTCAGCAAAACCGACTATCAGGGCGAGATCACGAACTACCAGTACGACAGCACTAACCGCTTAATCGCGTTGCAAAACACAGACTACTTACAAGTGAGTTACCATTATGATGGGGCAGGGCGTTTGCTCAACCGTATTCTATCCAATGGTGCGCAGACCAATTATAAATATGACGACGATAATCGTTTAATCGAACTGGAAAACTTAAGTTTTGATGCGGCCAATCCGCAACAAAAACAAACGATCGAAAAGCGGGTGTATCAACGCGATGAGGTGGGCAATATCACACAGATCAATAATAATGCTGCGTTATCAACGGCTGATTACGGCTATGATGCGCTGTATCGCTTAACGTCAGTGGATAGCACGTTTAACAGTGAAGATCGCACGTATACTTATGATGGGGTTGGCAATCGTAAAACCGAACTGAAAAATGGCACTACCTATTTTTATTGTTATGACCTAAGCGATTGCAGTCAACCGGCATTGGGTAACCGATTACACAATATCCGTATTGGTTCATTGGCAGGAGCGATTCATCGAACCTTTTCTTATGATGAGCGCGGTAATATCATTGCCAAACGTGATGGCAATAACAACGTGTTAGCCGGTTTTAATTTTGATGCCGATAACAACGCGGTGTGGCTATTTGAATCTGATGGTGACATTAGTTTTGCAGCTTACGATACGGCCGGGTATCGCATAGCCACACGCTCCATCAATATCGGTGGTCAAACCGAAACGCAATCGCGCTATTATCTGGAAGGCGAGAATATTGAAGCCATATACACGGACATTGGTTGCCCTGATTCCCAGCCCATTGGTTGTGC
>JAJRPK010000112.1 GCA_024280785.1 Gammaproteobacteria bacterium | reverse complement strand
ATGTCCCTATAGTTCGACGCTGGCATCCCTGCCAGCAACGGTCTTGAAACAAAGGGTATTCTTTTCAAATGCCCTATTAGTATCTTGGTTACATTCTAAAGATGCCGTATTCTGTTTCATCTATAGGCGTATTTAGGCTGGCCGATAGCGCTAAGCCTAAAACCTGGCGGGTGTCAGCTGGATCGATAATGCCGTCGTCCCAGAGCCTTGCCGAAGCAAAATACGGGTGACCGTGCTGCTCATAGTTTTCGATAATGGGTTGCTGAAACGCAGCTTGATCGGCTTCGGGCCAACTTTCACCACGAGCTTCGAGTTGGTCATTTTTAATTTGTGTCAGTACGGCGGCGGCTTGTTCTCCCCCCATAACGGAGATGCGGGCATTGGGCCACATAAATAAGAATCGGGGGTCGTAGGCGCGGCCACACATACCGTAGTTACCAGCACCAAACGAACCGCCTATAAGCACGGTCAGTTTAGGTACGTTGGCGCATGCTACGGCATTAACCATTTTTGCGCCGTGTTTGGCAATGCCGCCGGCTTCGTATTGTTGACCAACCATAAAACCAGAAATGTTCTGCAAAAAAATTAATGGAATTTTTCTTTTAGCACAGAGTTCAATAAAGTGTGCGCCCTTCAATGCGGATTCGCTAAATAAAATACCGTTGTTGGCAACTATGCCTACAGGGTAGCCAAATAGTCGAGCAAAGCCGCAGACTAAAGTGGTGCCGTAGAGGGTTTTAAATTCGTCCAGTACGGAGTCGTCGACGATCCGTGCGATGATATCTCTAACATCATAAGACTGTCGTGGATTAATAGGAACGATACCGTAGATTTCTTTAGCGTCGTAGCGAGGCTCGCATGAGGGGATTCGGTTTACCGCGTTCGGCTTTTGTCGATTGAGGTTGGAGATGGTGCGGCGCAGTATTTCTATCGCGTGGTGATCATTGTTAGCGTAGTGGTCAGCGACACCTGACTCGCGACAGTGGACATCGGCACCTCCGAGTTCTTCGCTGCTAACAATCTCTCCGGTAGCGGCTTTCACTAGTGGCGGCCCAGCCAAAAATATGCTGCCTTGATTTTTAACGATAATAGATTCGTCGGCCATTGCGGGAACATAGGCGCCGCCGGCGGTACAAGAGCCCATCACACAGGCAATTTGAGGAATGTTCTTTGCTGACATGCGAGCTTGATTGAAAAAGATACGGCCAAAGTGTTCGCGGTCGGGAAAGACATCGTGTTGCTGCGGCAAGTTGGCGCCGCCAGAATCCACCAGATAAATACAAGGCAAATTATTTTGCTCGGCAATCGCTTGTGCGCGTAGATGTTTTTTAACCGTTAACGGAAAGTAAGAGCCCCCTTTAACAGTGGCATCATTGGCGATGATTAAACATTCTTGCCCTTCTACTCGCCCTATACCTGCGACTACTCCGGCGGCGGGGACATCATCATCATAAACCTTGTAGGCGGCGAGTTGGGATAATTCCAAAAATGGCGAGCCAGAGTCGAGTAACGCGTCTATACGATCTCGCGCTAACAACTTGCCGCGATCGGTGTGCCGTTTTCGGTACCGTTCACCACCACCCAGCTTTATTTTTTCAACGAGTTTATTAAGATCGTCGACCTGTATTTGCATATGGCGGGCGTTGGCAATAAAAGTATCGCTGTTACAATCAACGGTGGAGTCGATAAAGGCCATCGTTAGTATCTCTTCTATTAGTGTTTTTTTCAGTGTGTTTTTTGGCTAAACTGTTTGCAATTAATAACTTGGTAATAAATAGAAAGCTAACCGCCTTCCCGAAACAATTCACGACCGATTAACATTCGACGGATTTCCGAAGTTCCGGCGCCAATTTCATAAAGCTTGGCGTCTCGCAGTAGCCGGCCAACAGGGTAATCGTTAGTATAGCCGTTGCCGCCCAGAGTCTGTATAGCTTGAAGGGCAGCCTGCGTTGCCCGCTCGGCGGTGTATAAAATGACGGCGGCGGCATCTTTACGTGAACTCTCTCCTCGGTCGCAGGCGCCTGCCACTGCGTACAGGTAGGCGCGAGAGGCATTTAATTCGGTGTACATGTCGGCAAGTTTGGCCTGAATTAATTGAAACTCTCCGATGGCTTGGCCAAACTGTCGACGCTCTTGAACGTAGGGCATTACGGCGTCGAGGCAGGCTTGCATGATGCCGACAGGGCCTCCGGCTAATACTGTACGCTCGTAGTCGAGACCAGACATCAGCACTTTAACGCCGGCATTTTCATTGCCGAGAATATTTTCGGTCGGAACGTCACAGTCTTGAAACACCAGTTCGCAAGTGTTAGATCCGCGCATGCCGAGCTTGTCTAGCTTTTGAGAGCGGCTAAAGCCCGGCAGGTTTCGTTCGACAATAAACGCGGTAATGCCTTTTGAACCGGCGCCCTTACCGGTTCTGGCGTAGACGACGTAGATATCGGCATCGGGGCCATTGGTGATCCACATTTTATTACCGTTAAGTTTATAGCTGTCGCCATTTTTCTTGGCCTGCAAACTCATGTTGACAACGTCGGATCCAGCGTTGGCTTCAGACATTGCCAGCGCGCCAATGTGTTCGCCGGAGCACAGCTTGGGTAGGTATTGCTGCTTTTGCTCGGCATTGCCATTGCGGTGAATTTGATTGACGCAGAGGTTAGAGTGAGCCCCGTACGATAATCCAACCGAGGCAGAAACGCGGCTAATTTCTTCCATCGCTATGGAATAGGCCAAGTAACCTTAAGAGTTCAAAAAAAAACCCCCCGATTTCACATGTGAATAACTTTGAGTGATCCTTCCAAGGATTCATTGAATCATTCCACTTGAAAAAAAAAAAAATTGGCATGAAATAGCCACACGAAGATAATTATAATAATACCATTTTTAGT
>JAJRPK010000111.1 GCA_024280785.1 Gammaproteobacteria bacterium | reverse complement strand
GCATTCAAACGTTCGGTCATAGCCGATAACGCAGATTTTCCAATCACCATCAATTTTTATGTATTCATCATGGTAAATGCCCGCGCCATAAATACGATAATTATTTTTTAAATCTAATACGATATCTTGCAGATACCAGACACCCGCTGCCGTTGTATCGCTAGTTAATTCGATCTCGGGATGATGCCCGTGGTGCATCGATAGAAATTGATCTCCCGACATATTCTCAGACATAAAGGCGATAATCTCATCGCGGTTGTCAAAACTGTGTTTGCCGCTAGCATAACGGCCAATGCAATCGACCGCTAATACAGATTCAAACATTGCCCAATCATTAGTATCGAGCGAACGAAAGTAACGTGCTTTCAGCTGCTTAATTTTTTCCATTTCAAGAAGTTCGTGCATAATAATTTCACCACTGCTTATTAGTAAAGAAATTGAGGGGCTGACTGTATAGTTTTTATCGATATTTTCTATCAATATAGTTACTGTCTATACAGGTGCTATCTATACGGATGTAATATACAGTCTGTACAGATAGTGAATATAGCTCACTTGGAACTATTCATAGATCGAATTAATATACCGTCAGCCAACAAAAAGGTCTATTGCGTAATCGCCCGAATTCAGTAGGATAACGCTAATTTTTAGAAACTCTGACTATAAAAACAAACGGCTCTATTTCAATTGTTGGGCTGAACTTACAAGGTTGAAGACTACACATGCCACTTGAAAAAATATACCTGCTACTGAGCATAATAAGCCTGTTGGGCACATCAACCGCTATCTTTAAAATGCGAAGAATCTTCTGGCTTGGCCCCTTTTATTTTCTTTGGGCTTGGCTGAGCGGGGAACTTGCGATGCAACGTCTTGCTTTGCAAATTATCACTGGGGCTGGTTTTATCTACGGTGGGGTGTTGAGCCATTCTACAGGCCAGCTAGCTTTGTTTTTATCGCTTGCCTCTTGTGCGGGAATGACCTATTTGCAATATCGTTCTGCGACTTCTAAAGAAATATATAAAAAGGCGCTTGAAAGTACTCTGGGCCCTGATTTTAAACAGTCCATTGATCCCAATCGACAAGCCGTTCTAAGAACAGGTAGCTCTATCAAAGATTGGGCTCGACCCTTTGATATGAAAAGAACCGGGGTAAAACGAATAACTAACATTAGCTATGGTGACGCGGCAAAGCGTCGTAATCTACTGGATATTTATCAGCCTACAGCAGCAAGGGAGGGCGGATATCCCGTTTTACTGCAGGTTCATGGTGGGGCCTGGATCATTGGCAACAAGGAGCAGCAGGCACTACCGCTGATGTATCATTTAGCCCAAAGAGGCTGGATTTGTATCAGTATTAATTACCGCCTGAGTCCCACGGCTACTTTTCCGGATCACATAGTCGACGTAAAAAAAGCCATTGCCTGGATACGCCAAAATATCTCGGAATACGGTGGCAACAGTGACTATTTTGCGATTACAGGAGGTTCAGCCGGGGGACACCTGTCTTCTTTGGCTGCTCTTACGCCCAATAAGGCAGAGTTTCAACCTGGTTTTGAAGACCTCGATACTTCTATTGACGCCGCAGTGCCATTCTATGGAATCTATGATTTTCTCGATCGCCACCATATTTTGGGTTCGATGGGAATGGAGAAGCAACTCGCAAAGTTAGTTTTTAAATCATCTCCACAAGAGCAGCCTGAGCTTTGGGACAGCATGTGTAGCGAGAGCCAAATAAATAGTAAAGCACCACCGTTTTTTATTATTCACGGCACTCACGACTCTCTGGCCTTTGAAGAAGCGGGCGAAGCATTTGCTAACGCATTAGGGGCCAGTTCGGAAAACCCTGTAGCTTATGCGTCAGTAGAAGGCGCACAACACGCCTTCGAAATATTTCATTCGTTACGCACCGAAAATACTATCAATGCAGTCACTGAATTTCTTGAATGGTCTTATGCCGATAAGAAACGGAAGCCAATTTAGGTGAAGTTTGTCTTTATCGACGTGGGATTGGGTTTAGATGATTAATGCATACTAGCAAGCTCATCTTTTTCCATTATCGCCTTAGACGCCGCCTTAGACTCCGTCTTAACTTTACTCTTGGATTCACCGCCGCTGTTTGAAGGACTTAGGCCTTCTGCTATTCGATGGTTGCTCACTGTCGGCGCAGTAGTGACGCCAGTTTTCGTAGCCTTTCTTGCGCTCGTGGCACTTTCGGATTTATTGCCCTTATCAGATTTGACAGCCTTAGACGCAACCATGGGCTGGGCCGATTTCTTTTGTTTGCTAACAACTTTACGTTTTTTTACCGGAGCCTTTTTTACGGCCGCTTTTTTTTTCGCGGCGGGTTTTTTTTTGCTCGCTACTGCTTTCTTTTTTGCCGGTGCTTTTACTTTATACCGGGTTTTAATCGCCTGTTGAAGCTCGGTAAAGGATTCTTCGATGCACTGACGATAGAAATCCGGGTCTGGCATAATCTCACGATCTGAAAGTACCGATATCGAAACGGTTCCGTCCATACTAAATACTGCTTGAAAAATACCACCGCCCGGTGTTAGCAAACCGAGACAATAATATTGCACCATCTTAGCTCCGGCCGAAAACAGGGGAAATGGAGGCCCCATAACATTGGTGATGACGCCCGTCATTCCGACCGGTAATTTTCGAGTCACCTTATGATCGTTATACCATTTTGCCACCCTTTTCGAAAGCCAGGGATTAAAAAAACCTGCAGCCTTAAGCGGGTCGGCAATCGGTGTATCAATAAGCTTTTTTGCTTCTGTAGTGCTTCTACCAATCGCTAACAAGCGATCAACGGGGTCGTTTATGTCAGTATGGATCAAGCTCATTATGGTGCAAACTTGGTTATTGGCGCCAGTTTCTCCTTGACGAGTACGCGTATTCACCGGCATTGATGCCATTAATGATTCATTTGGTAATTCTTTGTGAAAGTCCAAATAACGGCGGAGCGCTCCTGAAATGATTGCCACCGCCACATCATTTACCGTTGTACCCGTCACTTTACGAATAGCTTTTAGCTCATCGAGTTTAAAAAGCACGGCATCGAAAACCCGATGTGGCCCTACCGGATTATCAAATCGAGTTTTAGGTGTGCCTATTGGTGGGACAGGTAGGGTTTCATTCTTAATTTCTACCGCGGTGTTCCATATATCTTTCACTAATTTCACTGCACCTTTTGCCTTGGCATAGCTGGATAACAAGTTATTGCCAATAGCATCCCGACTCAAACTAGCAGCTGTCAACGCCACTGGTGCAAACTCTGCTTCGGCCTGCTCGTCGGCTTCGCTAACTTCTAACGATTCATCTGTAGCTGCAGGAGGATTGGGTTCTAAATCGTGTAATGCCGACATAAATGATTGACTACCCGCTCCGTCTACTAACGAGTGGTGCATTTTGGTATAGATAGAAAATGCCCCTTTAGGCAGGTTAGGAATGTTATCTAAACCTTCTATAACATAGCATTCCCATAAGGGTCGGCTCATATCTAACGGCCTAGCATGTAAACGTGCTATTTGGATGCAAAGTTGGCGCCAATCACCAGGCTTTGGTAAGGAGATATGGCGAAGATGAAATTCGACATCAAAATTTTCGTCGATAACCCAATAAGGCTTATCCAATCCTAGGGGTACCTCGACCAAACGGGTGCGAAACACTGGCATCTTACTAAGAAGTTGTTCGTAGTGAGAAATCAGTTCCTTAAATCGAACAAAACCTCCAGGGGCAGTTGAGGGATCATATATTCCAAAACCACCTATATGCTGCGGTGTATTGGGATGCTCAAGATTTATGAAGGCGGAGTCAAGTATACCGAGCTGTTTCATATCAAAAATCCTTAATAAAAGTCTTAGCTTGAAAACACAAAATCTATCGAGCAACAGATTACATTCGATCCCCGCAAGGAGTTGAACATAAGCAATAGTAAGCCGCTTGGCATGACAAACCAAAACCGTTCAATGGCAGTGGCATTTAAGTTCGGCGTCTCTATGTTGACGTATTAATCAGGACCAAACTGACTCTTACAGGGTATCAATTTACGATATCACGATAGGCTAAATACTATTACATAATATTTATTTTTTGAATAGTCGATATCAAGGTTTGTACTGGCGCGCCCCATGCTGCACATAACTGCTATACCCCATGTGGAGTATATGAGCTATGATTCCGTTCGCCCTGTAGCAGAGTTGATCATTTCATCGTCTAAATTTTGTGTTTGACAGCTACTTCTATTTTATCAGAGCTTTTTTCACTTCATTATATTCCCATTAGTTCAGAGGCATAAATGGCTAAGTCAAAACAATTACTTGCACAACAAAGAAAGCTTGATTCCGCAGAAAGTTATCAGAAGTGGGAAGATGAAGCGGTCCTCTATGATGAAATGTCAGGTGCAGACAAGTGGAGGGAAATAGAGCAAAGCGAACGTTATGATCACGCTCAGATTCGGCATCGATTAGAGCGTCTGCGTAGTTTCCGTGCAAGCGGTGACAACTTAAGCTTACTGTTCACGATTAATGAGGGAGTTCACGGCAATATGGGCGGGATGGGGAAGTCTGAACTATATTCTCGTTCTAAACTCGGTACAAAGTATTTGATCGAAGATTACGTCAACGAAATTGCCTCTGCATTAGAGCATCTCGCTAATGTAGATGACAACGAAATCAGTTTTGATGAGAAACACGATTTATTTCATCGCGCGAGCTTGTGTTATGGCACATCAGCTTTAATGCTAAGCGGTGGAGGGTCGTTAGGACACTTTCACTTAGGGGTTTTAAAAGCGTTAATGGAGCAAGAGTTAGTACCTACGGTTTTGTCCGGATCAAGCGCCGGTTCATTTGTATCTGCCTTATTTGGAACGCGTACAAATCACGAGATGTCGGATTACCTCTCGTCTGATGAGGTTTTTGTAGAGGCAAAGGAAGAAGCGTCTTGGATAAACCGCTTTATATTTGGTAAGAGCGAACAATTTGATGTGCATTCAATCGAGGATGCAATCGACCGGCTGATCCCTGATCTTACCTTTCAGGAGGCTTATGAGTTAACAGGTTATCGCATAAATATTTCTATCGCTCCAGCAGAGCTTCATCAAACCTCTCGACTACTCAATGCCATTACGTCGCCAAACGTATATGTACGCAAAGCAGTTCTAGCGTCTTGTGCCGTACCCGGCGTCTTTCCTTCCGTTACTTTAGAAGCTAAAAATATTCGGGGTGAACGTCAAAAATACTTACCCACACGAAAGTGGGTTGATGGGTCACTTAGTGATGATTTACCCGCTAAGCGTTTAGCAAGGCTGTATGGGGTCAATCACTATATTGGTAGTTTGATTAATCCTATCGTCATGTTCGCACACGATGACTCGGTAAAAGGCGGCAGCATAGGAACCTTTGCACGAAGGATGGGTCACAAGGGAGTTACCGGTTGGACCAAGAGCATGCAATCACTTACCCAAAGATATGGCAAGGATTGGCCTAGATTAAAGCTATTTACCACAATGGCTCATTCAGTGTTTCAACAAGATTACACCGCCGATATTGCTATCTATCCGGACTTTCATAATTTTCAGATGCGTAAAATCCTTAGCCCTCTTACAGGGGACGAGTTAATGGCGTTAGTCCGTCAAGGTGAGCTAGCCACTTGGCGTAAAATGGGAATGATTCGTACAAGTTCAAAAATCAGTAGAGTTTTAGATAAAATATTGTTGGAGTACGAATCCATTGAGCATCTAAATTTCAGATATCGACATGCGGCACAATCCGCAACGGGTTGAATATCAAATGATTATTTGTGCAAATAATCGTAATTTATTTAGTACGCCAAATTATTTTAAACTCTATTACACAGCGACCTACCGGTTAAACATGACGGCGTCACTATGTAGTTAGATTTTAAAAAACAGTGCTAAGGTTTTAGGACGGTTTTAGGACAAAGTACTAAGGCTTTAATGCGTAAGAACCACTAAATTTTACAGCAGTTTTTCCAGCACTTTTAATCTCAGAGTATAAGCTGATTTTTGCAGACTTACCTTGTTGGTTACGAACAAAAAACTCTTGCCATTGCTCGCTGTTACCCGCCGTACATGTTGCAACAATTGAGGAGTCTACGACGGGAGCCAAGTATTCAATATTGGCCTGAGTTACCACGATTGCTGGCTGGGTGATCCCTTCTCGCAATGCGCGTAAATAAACGCTGCTCCAACAACTCATGACCGCTACGCAGTATAGGCTGCCACCAAAAGCTGTTTGCTTATCATTGTCGTTAAGGTTGAGAGGAGCTGTGAGTGAAAGTCTTTCTTGATCATAGTGGGAAACTTCTAAGCCCATAGCCCTACCTAGCGGTAAATAGCTTTGAAAAAACAAATTCAATTGTTCCATAAGTGCAAAGCGGGCTGTTTTGCTTAAGACAAAAGGCTGATCTTTACTGCAACTTTTCATTATTGATCTCAACACCTTCAGCCTTACTTAACAGGACTATCCTAGAACCAATAGTAATCGTTAACGAAAAAAATTAAGATAGCTCCAAAGGCATTTGGCGTAAACGCTGGCCAGTAGCTGCAAACAAGGCATTGGCCAGAGCCGGTGCTATCGCTGGCACGCCAATTTCTCCTATCCCTGTCGGATCAATATCGCTTTCAATAATATGCACATCAATCTGCTTAGGGTACTCGTTCATTCGAATTACCGGCAAATCATGAAAGTTACTTTGCACAGTAGCGCCTTCTTTGAATGTAACGGGTGATTTGACGGCTGCACTTAAGCCATAAATTATACCGCCTTCAATCTGCGCAGCTACGATATCTGGATTGATCACTAACCCACAATCTACAGCCGCCACTACGCGCTCGATAGTGTATTGTGTTCCAGAAATACTGATATCGACTACCATTGCACAAAATGAACCAAAGGGTTGTGAGACGGCAACCCCCTGATAAATTCCGGGGCGGCTCTGGTTCCACTGAGCTTTTTTTGCGGCGAGTTCGATAACGGCAGCGAATCGAGGCGCGTTATTGAGGTACTTGAGACGGTAGCTAACCGGATCTTGTTGGGCCGCATGTGCTAGTTCGTCGATAAAGCCCTCTACAACAAATACGTTATAAGAATACCCCACCGAACGCCAAAATCCTGTAGGGACTCCAGAATCGTAATCTATTTGACCGACACTAATGTTAGGCACGGAATAGGGGATCTTAGCCCCTTCGCTCGCAATGGTGTCGTACGGCGCTATGAGCGCGCCGCCTTTCCCCCCCAGTGACTCCGCTACTGACGCGGGGACCCAAGATGGCAGCAGGCTTGAAACCATGCTTACCGCTAAAGTTTTAATAATACTTGAAACAACCATAGTGTGCTGCCAGGTAACAATATTTCCTTCGTTATCTAACGCTGCTTTTAAGCGATGCTCGGAGCTTGCGCGATAATAATCGTGCTGCATGTCATCTTCACGCGACCACATTAGCTTGATCGGCGTCCCTAGCATCTTTTCGGCAATTGCTGCGACTTCGCCAGAGAAATCAGGATAGCCACGCCTACCGAAGCCCCCACCCATTAATAAAGTATTCACGCTGATGTTATCGCGCGGAATGTCGGTAAAATGAGCAGCAACTGCACGGCAAAGGCCTGGCGCTTGATTTGGAATCCACATTTCCATTTCAATTCTGCCGTCGTTATTTTGGGCTAGCGCCGTTGCATTTTGTGGTTCCATCGGGCTGTGGTGGGTAAAAGGAGCGCTGTAGTCGGCGTTGATCACCGTTGCTGAGCCGTCCCAATTCAAAGGCGAGTCACCTTCTTCGAGTACTAAATAAGGTTCTTGTTCTTCGAGCAGCTGAAGCTGTTGGCGTTGTATTTCTGCTGAATCAAGATCGCCGATTGGTCCTTTATCCCATTCAATCACTAATACTTTCGCAGCTTTGTGGGCCTGCCAGTACGTGTCGGCAACAACCGCAACTCCGCTGTGCACTTCAAATACCGATTGAACGCCGGATAAATTCTGGATGCTGCTTTTATCCCAATTGACAATCGACCCGCCAAAGTGTGGGCAACGAACGATTACCGCTGTTAACATACCAGGCAATTGAACATCTACGCCAAATTTTGCAGTGCCGTCGCTTTTAGCCTGAGCGTCTGGACG
>JAJRPK010000003.1 GCA_024280785.1 Gammaproteobacteria bacterium | reverse complement strand
TCAACATACTGTAGCTATGAAGCAGTCTAACCATCAGAAAACCAATAGACATAATGGCGACATAGATGGCATTATGCGGACTTTGGCTGAGAACAAATAGTATCAAAGCAAAGGGAACAACATGTTCTATGGTATTCATATGCGCGCGGATAGCGCCTTTTAACTGTGGGTTATTGCCATCGCCGTTGCCAATTTTTTCCTTTAGCCGTATTCTAGAAACATTAATCGCGAGAGCGGTAATTAACAAAATTCCTAGTGCTATATACAAATTAAAATAGCTCATTTAGTTCTCCGTTCAGATAGGTTTGTCATTGTTTCGTGCCAGTTGGTTTGGTCACGTTCTTTCCTTAGCGAGTCGAATTATTAGTTGCTTTATTTTTTCTCCGTTGTTCGCAGCATATCATATGGGCTACTTAAGTTATCACCATAACGTTAGAAGATGCTGGGTAGTTGGCTAGTTCTTAAACAGACAGAGAATAGCGGTTTCCTTGATCTAGATTAAGGTTCTTACAACACTAAGTGCTTATCCTTTTTAATGAGAATTCTGCGTAGGAATAATGTCGATGAGAACAAAAACACTGGTTTGGGCCTTAATAGTTGTCTGCATTTGCTCGTTTAGTATGTTGCTGTCGTTGGGTAGCGATATCTACCGCGAGGCGCCGCCACTTCCGGTGCAAGTGGTTACCGATAACGGCGATGTGGTTTTCACCTATTCCGATATTGATGAGGGCCAGCAGGCGTGGCGTTCGATGGGCGGACATCAATTGGGCTCGGTTTGGGGGCATGGCTCTTATGTGGCACCCGACTGGACGGCTGATTGGGTTCATCGCGAAGCGCAAGCTTGGCTGGGCATCGCCGCAGCCGAAGAATTTGGATTGCCTTTTGCGGATCTGTCTACGCGCCAGCAAGCAGCGTTAGAGCAAGACTTGCGAAGCGACATTCGTCCGCACAGCTACAACAAGATAAATGACACGATAACGATCAGTACGCGCCGCGCTGTTGCAATCAGTGAAGTGACAGAACACTACGTTTCTCTTTTTGGCGACGACCCAGCAACCCATCAGCTGCGTGTAGATTACGCGATGAAAGACGATACGTTGAGTACCGTCGAGCGGCGTGAAAATTTTTCGGCATTTATTTTTTGGACGGCGTGGGCAGCTGTTACCGAGCGGCCCGATGCCGACTATACCTATACGCATAACTGGCCGCACGACGAGCAAGTCGGTAATACCATAACCTCATCGTTAATGGTGTGGTCAATATTAAGTATTTGTGGGTTGATACTGGGCATAGGAGCACTGGTTTGGTATCACGCCACTTTGCGAGAAGACCCTTTGAGTAAAGCTCCCGAAACGGACTCACTGTTTTCTGTTAGCGCCACGCCTTCGCAAAAAGTAGCGGGTTTATTTTTTGTGACGGCGATCGGACTATTTTTATTACAAATTTTATTGGGAGCGATCACTGCTCACTATGCCGTAGAGGGTCAGGCATTTTATGGCGTTAATATATCAAAGTGGATCCCCTATTCGTTAACCCGAACCTGGCACACACAATTGGCTGTGTTTTGGATTGCGACGGCGTGGCTAGGTACGGGGATTTATATTGCCCCTGCGATATCGGGGTATGAGCCTAAGTATCAATGGCAGGGAGCATTATTTTTATGGGCTGCTTTAGTCGTTATTGTATTAGGCTCGATGGCAGGAGAGTGGTTCGCAATACAGCAGGTACTGGATCTTAATGTTAGTTATTGGATTGGTCATCAAGGTCAGGAGTATGTTGACCTAGGCCGCTTTTGGCAGTTATTTTTGATGTTAGGGTTGGCTAGTTGGTTGGTATTGGTGACCCGATCGATCTATCCGATTTTGGGTCAGAAGGGTGAACAACAGCCGGTTATTTGGGTTTTATACTTATCTTGTGTAGCCATTGGCAGTTTTTACTTTGCCGGTTTAGGTATGGGACAACATACAAATTTAGCTATCGCTGAATACTGGCGTTGGTGGGTAGTACATCTTTGGGTCGAAGGTTTTTTTGAAACCTTTGCAGTGTCTGTTACAGCGTTACTATTCGTTCGCTTGGGTTTGATTCACACGCGTTCGGCTACCGCAGCTGTACTCTTTGCTACATTGATTTTCCTAACGGGGGGAATTATTGGTACTTCTCATCACCTGTATTTTACGGGTACGCCTAACTCACTTATTGCATGGGGGGCGATGTTCTCGGCATTGGAAGTCGTTCCCTTGGCAATTATCGGATTCGAGGCCTTTGAAACTTACACCTTAAGAAAGTCTCAAGCTTGGGTTGCGCGTTATCATTGGGCCATTTTGTTTTTTGTTGCGACGGCTTTCTGGAATCTTTTTGGTGCGGGAATGTTAGGTTTCTTGATCAACACTCCTATCGCTTTGTATTTTATTCAGGGACTCAATACCACGGCGACACACGCACACGGCGCCTTTATGGGTGTGTATGGAAATTTGGGCATTGGTTTGATGCTGTTTTGTTTGGTGGGGATCAGCAAGCGAGTAGGGTGGAACGACAGACCGCTAAAATGGGCATTTTGGACTTTAAATATAGGGCTTATGGCAATGATAGTGATGTCGCTCTTTCCGATAGGCATGGTGCAGTTCTTAGCCTCGGTTGAACATGGTTATTGGTTTGCCCGTTCGCCAGAAATCATTCAAAGTGATTTAGTCCGCCAACTAGTTTGGGGTCGAATTTTCGGTGATGTGATCTTTAGTCTGGGCGGGTTATTTTTAGCCTACTTTATTTTTGGTTTGATACGAGGGGCGTTGAGTAACAAGGCCGTCGAGACAAAAGATGAATTTGATGAAGCTAGTGAGGCCAGATAAAGCTATTGATCAGCTAAACATTAGCTTTACCACCGAGCGCTAAGGAGTTTTTATTATGCGAAGTGGTAAATTTTCTTGATCAGATTAGAGATTGTCTATAGAAAATCAAGGTTTGAGATGGTTTTACAAGCGACTAACCTAAGGAAAGCGTTATATCGCCTGTAAGCGAACCTTTTGTCTTAGACGCAGGCGTTACTTCAATACTTTCTCCATAGATAAGTGTTGTATCCCCGCTTCAGTATATTTTTCGCCAAACGGAGTGAAGCCTAATTTAGAATAAAATCCCAACGCGTGTATTTGGGCGCCAAGATAAACTCTAGAAATCTTGTTTTTTCTGGCTTCGTCGATAAGTGACAGGACTATTTTTGCTCCGATCCCTTGCCCTCGATAATTTCTAAGAACAGCAATGCGGCCAATATGGCCATCCTTTAATAAACGGCCGGTGCCCACGGCTTGACCGTCGATGAACACCAGAGAGTGCATACCGACAGCATCGTTACCATCAAAATCTACCGCTATAGCAACACCTTGTTCGCGGGTGAACACAGTGTTGCGTATTCGTCTAATCGCCGCTTCGTCACTGTATTTAAACGCTAAACATTGAATGCTGTACAGGGTCGATTTGTTTTTTTTGTCTATTGCCATTATGTAAAGAGTTAAATGTCCTTTTATATCGTCGAGCTACTTTTTATTCCGATAGCACAAATCGGTTAACGTAGGATGCCATTTCAGAAGATTGAGAATCCTGGCGTGCAAGTAAGTTAGAGACGACGCCCCGCTTGTCGGTATCTTGCTTGTTTTGATTGACCTTCCATTTACCGACTATTTTTTTAATCGGTATTTCTATTCCTACAATGCCATCTAGCATATTCTGGGTAAAGTCTTTCGGTGCATCGGATACCTTCCAAGGTAACGGTTGACCTGATTCATGTTCATTGGTAAGTACGTTGAGATGATTTAGTAGCCAGTCTTGGTCTTCGATATAATGGGGTATGCCATGGATGTGAACGACGGCATAATTCCACGTGGGTAAAGCTCTGCCGTGCTCATGTTTACTGGGATACCAAGAGGGAGAAATATAAGTTTCGGCGCCTTGGAATATGATGATGGAGTTTTCTGTGGTAGAGAAAGATTTCCACACGGGGTTTGCTCTCGCTACATGGCCGATGAGAGTGCCGTGTTCTCCGCGATCAGGGTCTAGCAGAAAGGGAATATGATTGGCATTTAGCTCGCCATCAATTTTAGTTACCCAAGTGCCTAGCGGGTGCGATTTAAGCAGTGAGTGGATAACGGATACGTCGGTTTCTTCATTGTTTTTTGGTATGTACATACAGGTTCCTGAAAGGGTGGAAAAACCAGCGTAGCGTAATAAAACAAACAATATAGAGTAAATTTATCGGTGTAAGCAGCAGGTACTTAGAAGTATTTTTCTGTTTAGTGATTCAGTAAAGGTGCTAACTCATTTAACGATTTTAAACGATATTTTGCGCCGGTAAAGTCGTGATTACGGGTAAACTGGTTATCAACGATTGCACAGTCAATCCCCGCGGCAATAGCAGACTGCAGCCCCCGTTGTGAGTCCTCAACAATCAGAGTGCTCTGAGCTTTGGCTCCCAGCATCTTAAGCCCTAACAAATACGGTTCGGGATTGGGTTTAGACAACGCGTAATCTTCTCTGGTAATAATAAATTCCATAAAGGGAACGATGCTTCTATTTTTATGAATTAAGTCAAAATGGCATCGCTTTGACGTCGTTACAATCGCCATTCTATGGGTTTTGGAAAGTATCTCCAGAGCATCCAAGACGCCGGGAATTTCAATATCTTCGGAGACCAAGTACTCTTGATAATACACTTCTCTATTATTCCTATGGTGTTCAATATCGCTAACGCTCATCCCGATATCGCTGGCAAGGTCCCAGCAGGACTTTCCTTCGATCATGAACTGACGGTAGGTGTTTTTGTTGAGTGCTATGCCGGCTTCGGACAGCGCACGTTGATTGGATTTAAAAAACCAATACTCCGTATCGACTAATACGCCATCGTGATCCCAAAGAATAAATTTTCGCATGCCAAATACTCTGTTAACTATATATGCTCTGGTCTAAAAACGGCTGCGTGACCGCCTTCAGCTAATACCATAAAAGCGTTCAGTTTATTTTTCTTTATCGCAGGGTGCAACTTTTTCATTTCGCCCCTTTTTAAAGTATGCATAAGCTAGGTGCGCTCTATTGAGTATTGATATAGTGTACATTGATGTTACATTAGCAAGACAAAATAATGATGGAAAACAATCTCTGGTTTTATCCAAGTTGATATTTCCTGCATATTCTAAATAACATTTCCTCTGGCAAAAACACCGGGAGACCATTGTGCAAGATAACCGTTCCTATTGGCGGGAGAACCTACGCCTTATTTTTATCTGTTTGATTATTTGGTTTATCGTTTCATTTGGTTTTGGTTTACTTTTAGTTGAGCCATTAAATACCATTCGTATCGGTGGTTATAAACTTGGGTTTTGGTTTGCTCAACAAGGGTCGATCTACACCTTTGTTGCTCTTATTTTTTGGTATTCCTCGCAGATGAACAAGCTCGATAAAAAATATCATCGTGAGGAATCATAATGGATGAGTTAAAACTCTACACTTACATTGCCGTGTTTGGTTCTTTTGCGCTGTATTTTGTAATTGCCTGGTGGGCAAGAGCTAGTACGACGAAAGATTTTTACGTAGCGGGTGGGGGTATATCGCCGTTGCAAAATGGCATGGCAATTGGTGCCGATTGGATGAGCGCGGCCTCCTTTATTTCAATGGCCGGTCTGATTGCATTTTTGGGTTATGGGGGTTCAGTTTTTTTAATGGGTTGGACTGGGGGCTATGTATTACTGGCGATGTTGCTAGCGCCTTATATGCGCAAGCACGGAAAGTTTACCGTGCCTGAGTTTATTTTTGACCGTTACTATTCGAAGACAGCCAGAATTGTCGCCGTTGTTTGCTTAATTATTGCCTCGCTAACGTATATTATTGGCCAGATGAAAGGAGTGGGAGTCGCCTTTTCGCGATTTCTCGAAGTGAAATATGATAACGGCTTATTTATGGGGATGGGAGTCGTGTGGGTATACGCCGTACTTGGGGGAATGAAAGGTATTACTTACACGCAAATCGCTCAATATTGTGTGTTGATATTTGCTTACACCATTCCCGCTATTTTCATCTCTCTACAATTAACGGGCAACCCAATTCCACAGTTAGGCTTAGGCAGCACGTTAGCCGATGGTAGCGGTGTTTATCTTCTGGATAAATTGGATAACATCGTTACCGATCTGGGTTTTCGTGAGTACACTACCGATAACTTGGGTGGCACCGTTAATATGTTTGCTTACACCTTGTCACTGATGATTGGAACGGCGGGTTTGCCCCATGTCATTATGCGGTTCTTTACCGTCCCCAGTGTGAAAGCGGCAAGAGCATCAGCGGGCTACGCCTTGGTTTTTATAGCCGTGCTTTATACTGTTGCACCGGCTGTAGGAGCTATGGCTCGATTAAATTTCATGGACACGATTTCTCCTGGCGGTGGTGAGAACCTTAGCTATGTCGATCGGCCTCAATGGTTTAAAGATTGGGAAAAAACAGGCCTATTGCAATTCGAAGATAAAAATGGCGACGGAAAAATTCAGTACCATGCCGATCCAGAAAAGAATGAAATGGTGAAAGTCGATCAGGATATTATGGTGTTGGCTAACCCGGCGATTGCTAATTTACCCAATTGGGTTATTGCTTTGGTTGCTGCGGGAGGGTTAGCGGCCGCACTATCAACGGCTGCGGGATTGTTGTTAGCAATATCGTCATCGATCTCGCACGATTTAATGAAGGGTGTATTAACTCCTGATTTGTCAGAAAAAAATGAACTATTGGCCAGTAGAATTGTTATGACTCTTGCTATTGTGGTCGCGGGTTATCTCGGCTTAAACCCGCCGGGGTTTGCTGCTGGAACGGTAGCGCTAGCATTTGGTTTGGCTGCTTCATCAATTTTTCCCGCGTTAATGATGGGAATTTTTTCTAAAAAGATGAGTGGAGCTGCGGCGGTGTGGGGCATGTGTTCGGGTATTGGTATTACCATGTTGTACGTATTTCAACATAAGGGAATTATGTTTATTCCGGATACCTCATTTTTGGGAGATATGGAACCTAACTGGTTTTTGGGTATTTCACCGAATGCTTTTGGTGCCGTG
>JAJRPK010000110.1 GCA_024280785.1 Gammaproteobacteria bacterium | reverse complement strand
GTGCAGAAGCAACTTATGCAAAAAGGACAGGCTTATATCAATTACACACGCGTTAAGGGACTAACAGTGTTGATGCTAAATGTTGTTAATCCACTAGTTGACGAAGAAGATATAGATTATTTGCTTGATCGTGTGATTGAGATAGGTCAAGAGCAAGATGACCAAAAGTACTAAATTTCGCCGTCTAAATTGAGTTTCGTTCAGGATGATACGACACCGTATGCATCGCGGCTCGAATGTCTCAATTGGGTCAACATGAGTAAGTCTAAAACCAAAATTTCCGACTGCTTTCAGGGGTATTGCGGACCTAATCTTACGGCTGCTTTGTGGATGAAGCAGTTATTGGATGATGGAGGCCCAAACGGCAGGAATGGGCCGATTCTGCATGACGACAAGTCTGGTTTCCCATCAATATCAGACGAAAAATTCACAGCCTAAATGTGTGTTGTTGACCCCAACCGGACTCTCACATTCCGCTGTTTCCACTTAGGGTTAGAGATTGGTGGTTTGGATATGGAGATCACTTTTTGGCTGTGAAGCTATTGGTGAAGACGAAAGCTGCTTTGGCAAAAGTAAAACCAAACCCCCAGATTACCGGAACGCAAATGGCCAGAATGATATCGAACGGTCGCAATTTGGTGTCCAGTTCCGCCAGTTAAATCTATGTGAAACAGATGTGCTTTTTCCGGGGTTTTACTATTCCCGGGCAGGTGCTCTCATCTGAGTGCGCGGTTCAATTCCACACGCGGCAGGTTATTTTCAACACGTTCACGCCAGGCAACATAACAACCAGCCGTCGCAATTATCGACATTCCAATAAACGATAAGAGGTCGGGAACGTCCCCCCACATGACGACACCCCAAAATGTTGCAAAGACCAGATATGAATAATCAAACGGCGCCAACCAACTTGACTCAGCACTTTGATAAGCTCTGGCCAGCCCGATATTCGCGGTAAGATTAAGACAGGAACAGGCAACAATTATTCCCCCAACAGTAATCGTCAAGGGGTGCCAACCACTAAACAGGTATGGCCAGTGGATTGCGTAATCGTTCGGGCTGGCCATAGTTGTAAGGACAAGCCCGGCGCTGCTAACAAGAATGAAAGCAGTCGCAACACCCAGTGACAGTGCAAACGGGCTTTCCTCGTGGCATAATTTTCGCGTCGTGAGAATGGTTGCTGCATAACACAATCCCGCGATCACCGGCATTACGGCATACAGTTGAAAATCCGAAGTTCCTGGTTTCAAAATCAATATGGTTCCCAGAAAACCCGCCAGAATTGCCATTACACGGCGTATTCCCACCTTCTCCTTCAGTATTAGCGCCGACAACACCGCCACAAAAATGGGAAAAACATAGAGTCCCGCTGCTATTTGTGAGAGCGTAAGGAATGGGATGCCACCAAAGAAAAAGACCATAGCGCCAATCAAAAACAAACTGCGAAGGGCTACAGCCCCGATACGCTTTGGATAAGGGCTTATTTCACCTCGATAGAAAAGCCATAGCAATAGTATCAATCCAAAATTGCAACCGGAGCGCAAAAACTGGAATTGCCAAAGTGAAACCTCGCCACTGGTTAACTTGACAAGCGAGTCCTGCAAACCGAGCAGAGCTAATGAACCAACCATGAGTGTTGCGGCAAGTGCCGGCCGGTCTTTGCGAGCACCTGCGAAAAACCCTGCATCTTGTGATGGGGTTGATGTATTGAGTTCAGCCATATTTTTGCGAGATCAATCGAAAGGAAGACGTCATCTAAAAGCATCCCTTCACAGGGGTCAATACTTGCTTCCTTTGGTATGACACAGTGGTAGGATCACAAATTTTAAGGAAATTACCCCTCATGATGACTGGGGTAGTTCAAACTGACAAACCAATTGAGATGGAGGCCAGCGGGTGAACTCCGGGAGTTTTTAGTGAGGTGAAACTGATCCTTTTTGCAACCAAGAGTAAGATAGTCAAACTGCTGGTCCAATAAATGGCCTTCTCCGATACTCTCATTGATTGCCTCCTTCATTATTCGCCAGCCCCTTAGATTGTAAAGCTATTAATAATCGATGTCGATAGGTCTCCTAGTGGCACTTTTTCCCCGGTTGGCCAATGTCCGGTTTGCCTTCACAATCGCTATTAAAGAAAATGGATGCAAAAGTCCGCTATGGGCCGAAAGCGACAATCAGAGCTTAAAATCGAAGGTCTTAAAAGGGCTCTAAGCGGTAATTTGGCTTGTCACATTCATGAGAGAGCAAATCGGTATTCACAGCCCATTCCTGCCGTTCAGGCAAATCAAGTCACCATTACTCAAATTCCTGAAAGCCGACATTTGTATATAAAACCACGCATAAAACGCAGGTTCAAAATATAGATTTTTTTTAGCGCTAACTTTCAACATTGAAACTGCTGACTTAACTATTACATCAATTTAATGATCAACTGCCTTATGGACAGCTTTAATAATCGAGAGGTCGCGACCGGAATATGGCTTGGTATAATTGCCATTTACTGCGTTCTGAAACTCAACGTATTTGACAATCTGAAAGACATTTCCAAGCTATTTTTTGGCAGTGTTTTGCTAGTAATATTCTCAGGCCTCGCGCTGTGGCTGATGTTGGGAGTAATGTTTCTATATTGGGCGAGTTGGTGGACTGTCAGCGAATTAAAACTGACCATTTTTTGGTATTTATTTTCGGGTGCCGTATTGCTGGGGTATTCGATACAAAATGACAAAGGCCTGTCATTTTTTAGTCAAATTATCAGGGATCAGTTCAAGATTATTGCTGCATTGGAATTCGTAGCGGTGTTTTATTCATTCTCACTACTGAACGAACTTTGGTTCGTACCCGTTGTCACTATCCTTGGTGCTATGCTGGTGATGAGTGAAGGAAAGTCAGAGTACGCTCCTGTCAGAAAGATGCTGGAGTGGGTATTCGTCGGTATAACGCTATTCCTGATTTATCACTTCATCACGCAGACCATCAGCAATAGAGGCGCACTCTGGAACATGACTACGGTTCGCGAGGTCTTGATACCGATTGTGCTGAGTATTTGGGCGTTACCATATTGCTACGTGCTTTACTGCTACTCCCGTTGGCAGGAAGCTCTTATCCAGATCAATCAAAAAACCTACCATTCCGATAGTCTAAGGGAGTACACGCGGCAGAAGTTTAGATGGGCATTGTTTCTGCGTCCAGTACTGCTCAAGCGCGCAGTCAGACAGTTCAATATGCTACCGGCACAAACAAAAGGCGACATTCACGGCATAATTAAGCAGGTTCGCGAATATGAAAGCGAAAGGTCAACCCCCTCTTCAGTTCCTGAGGAGTTAGGTTGGTGTCCATATGCAGCAGAAAAGTTTCTCAGCAATGGCGATTTCAACACGGGAGACTTCCACAATTCTGGTTTTGATGATGAATGGTTTGCAGAATCCAATACCAAATACCTTAAGGATGCCGGGTTGTTCGATACGCTCGTTTACCGCACAAAAGGACAAGAAGGTGTTGTCAGAACGCTTCAGTTAAGGGGGAAATTCAATATCGACCCTGTCCGTCATCATATAAATTGGAACAATCAACGGGCTGATCTAAAGGAGGATCTGGCTCATCTGGTTGATCATATTAAGCGGCGTATTTGCGGTATTGCAAGCGCCGGGTTTCCATTGTT
>JAJRPK010000109.1 GCA_024280785.1 Gammaproteobacteria bacterium | reverse complement strand
GCTACCGACGGCAGCAATCAGTCGCCACCCGTTGACAAGCCTGTCGACCCCAAGGTCGATGCAGAGGAGAGCTCCGGGCGCCTTGCAGATTTAGCACGATCGGCGGAGAGTTCTGTAGCGTCTTCTGCGGCGTCTAGAGATGGCTCTATCCGGGTAACTTATTCCCAAACTCGAACGCTCATTTTGGACGAGCAAGATTTGAAAGAACGGCATATCATTGCGGGGTTTGCCCACGACGATCATTCGCAGCCTTATCGACAGCTTCGCAGTCAGGTTTTGCAAAAATTCCGCGATAATAATTGGCAAACATTGGCGATCACTAGCCCAAATAAAGGCAGTGGTCGGACATTAACGGCGATAAATTTGGCGATTAGTTTATCGCTGGAGCGAAATCAGACAGTGCTGCTGGTAGATCTAGACCTTCGAGACGCCGGTGTTGCAAAAACGTTTGGGATCGATGGTGTTAAGCAGGGTGTGGTCGATTACGTTAAAGGGGTATGCGCTCTAGAAGATATTTTGATAAACCCCGGGTTTGAACGTCTAGTGATATTGCCGGGAACGCCGCAAGGGTCGTTTACTTCAGAAATTTTAAGTTCACCAGAAATGGCTGCGGTAAAGAAAGAGTTGGTTGCACGGTATCCATCGAGACTGATTATATTTGATTTGCCTGCCGTTCTAGATCACGATGACGCCCTGGTTTTCGCTCCAGGTTGTGATGCAACATTGATGGTGATTGAAGAGGGAGGCACAAAAAAGGCCGATTTGGAACGAACCCAACAATTGCTGGAACACTGTAATATTATTGGTTCTGTTTTAAATAAAGTCAGGTATCTATAGTGATAGTGAAAGAGCTAGCAGTGTATCCGATGTTTTCGACCGAAGCATTTTAGCGGCTATGTACCTCCAGCACTTTGGATTAAAGGAAAAGCCTTTCAGCTTAATTCCTGATCCTCGTTTTTTGCATTTGTCCGATAAGCATAAAGTTGCTTACAGTTTGCTGGAATATGGACTGCATGAGCAAAGCGGTTTAACGGTTATTACCGGTGAAATAGGCAGCGGTAAGACCACTCTCATTCGGCACCTGCTGAGTCAAATCGATAGCGAGAATTTGACTGTCGGGCTCATCAATAATACCCATACTTCGTTTGGTGATCTAACTCAATGGGTGGCGCTGGCGTTTTCATTACCTCATGAAGAAAAAGATAAAGTTACCCTGTTTCGCGATGTACAAGATCACTTAATTGAGGAATGGGCTAAAGGCAGACGGGCGGTGTTGATTGTTGATGAAGCGCAAAATATGGATAAAGCTACGTTAGAGGAGTTGCGTCTCTATACCAATATAAATGCGGATGGCGAGCAGTTTTTACAAATAATTTTGGTCGGGCAGCCTGAACTACGCGATTTACTTCAAGACCCGGACCTGGCTCAAATTGCACAAAGAGTTTCGGTTGAATACCATATTGAACCGTTGGGTTGGCAGGAGACAGCAAACTATATTCGACATCGCCTATCTGTAGCAGCGATCGATGACGGCAATAAAAAACCTTTACAACTTTTTGATTCAGTGGCGATGGCCGTAATTTTTTATTTTAGCGGTGGGGTTCCAAGGTTGATTAACACCCTATGTGATTACGCATTAGTTCACGGTTACGCTTTGGGGCTTAAAACCATCAATTATAAAATCGCACTTGAAGTCGTAAAGGGGCGGCAGATTGGCGGGGTGAATCGTTTTATTAAAAATCGTGAACAAATTGATCTGGTGCGTGACCGTGTTTTAGATGCGGTGGGCCTTGATCTTGCTACTGTTTTAGAAAAGTAGTTTAGAGAAGTAGTTTAGACAATTAGTTTAGAGAAGTAGTTTAGACAATTAGTTTAGAGAAATAAAAGTCGTGCCATAAGAATTAGTTGGTTTAAAAAGTTATATTGAAAAGGTGATCTGTTAGTGAAAGTCGTGATGATTGGTGCGGGGTATGTCGGGCTAGTTTCTGGCGCATGTTTTGCCGAATTTGGTGCCACTGTAGTGTGTGTCGATGTAATCCAGGAAAAAATAGATGCACTTAATAACGGTGTCATGCCTATTTATGAGCCTGGGTTAGACCAATTGGTTGCCAAGAATGTAGACGCAGGGCGATTAGCCTTTTCAACAAAGCTGGCGGATGAGGTGTCGACTGCCGATATTATTTTTATTGCTGTGGGTACGCCGACTCGCAGAGGTGATGGTCATGCAGACTTAACTTACGTCTACGATGCTGCGAAGGAAATTGCGAAACACCTTTCCGGTTACACCGTGATAGTTAATAAGTCTACCGTGCCTGTTGGAACGGCAAGACAGGTTGCTCGTTTGGTGGCAGAGGTTAATCCCAAAGCAGAATTTTCCATTGCATCTAATCCTGAATTTTTGCGTGAAGGGGCAGCCATTGGTGATTTTATGCGGCCTGACCGTGTGGTGTTGGGACTCGAAGACCAGCGAGCAGAAGATAGGTTAAGGGAATTATATCGGCCGTTGAATTTAATCGAAGCACCGATAATGGTAACAAACTGGGAAAGCGCCGAGCTCACCAAGTATGCGGCCAATGCTTTTCTTGCAACAAAGATTAGTTTTATTAACGAGATAGCGAATTTATGCGAAGCCGTGGGGGCAGATGTTCACGATGTCGCTCGTGGAATGGGGTTGGATGGACGTATAGGAAAGAAATTTTTACACCCAGGCCCAGGTTACGGTGGATCTTGTTTTCCGAAAGACACTTTGGCACTTATCAGAATAGCCCAAGAGAATGATTCGCCGTCGCGTATTGTTGAAAGCGTCGTTGAAGTTAATGCGGCTCAAAAGGCAAGAATGGTAAACAAGATTCGTAATGCTGTAGGTGACTTGTCAGCTAAGACCATTGCTATTTTGGGTTTAACTTTTAAACCCGAAACGGATGATATGCGGGAAGCGCCGTCTTTGTCGATCATACCCTTATTGTTAGATAAAGGAGCGATCGTCAAAGCGCATGATCCGCAAGGGGTTGAAGAGGCCAAGGTTCTGTTGCCGAGTGCGGTTCAATATGTTGCTGACATGCACGATGCGATAGACGGTGCCGATGCCTTAGTTATTATGACGGAATGGAATGAATACAGAAGCCTCGATTTACAGTTGGTAAAAGAGAAAATGAAGGGCAATGCCTTTATTGATTTGCGTAACGTTTATGAACGGCAATTGGTAGAGAATGCAGGTTTTAAGTATGAGGCCGTAGGGCGTTAGTATGATAAAAATTGCAGAAAGTAAAATTGCCGTTATTGGCTTGGGCTATGTAGGTTTACCTCTTGCCGTTGAGTTTGGCAAGCAGTATCCAACATTGGGGTTTGATGTCAGTTTGGCGCGTATCGAGGAGCTGGAGTCCGGTAAGGATTCGACGCTAGAGATTACCGCAGAAGAATTGTCCGCGTCCAAGAGTTTGACTTTTTCTGGAGACGTTAGCGAACTTAAAGACTGTAATGTGTATATCGTTACAGTGCCAACGCCGATAGACAAAAGTAAGAATCCTGACCTGTCTCCATTAAAGCGTGCTAGCGAAATGCTAGGAAAAGTCATCGGTCAAAACAATGTCGTAGTTTATGAGTCGACGGTGTTTCCAGGATGCACTGAAGAAGAATGCATCCCAATTATTGAGCGAGAATCGGGTTTGCTTTATGGCAAAGATTTTTTCGCCGGGTATAGTCCTGAACGTATTAATCCAGGAGACAAAGAGCACCGCGTAACAGATATTTTAAAAGTTACTTCGGGATCTAATCCTGAGGTGGCTAATTTTGTCGATGATTTATATTCGAGTATTATTAAAGCGGGAACCTATAAAGCAGAGAATATCAGAGTGGCGGAAGCAGCTAAGGTTATCGAAAATACTCAACGCGACCTGAATATTGCACTAGTCAACGAGTTGGCAATTATTTTTGATAAACTGGGTATAGACACACGTCAAGTGTTAGCTGCGGCTGGAACAAAATGGAATTTTTTGCCTTTTAGTCCTGGGCTTGTTGGCGGCCATTGTATCAGTGTTGACCCCTATTACTTGACTCATAAGGCCCAAGAGATTGGCTACCACCCCGAAGTAATATTAGCAGGTAGAAAAATCAACGACGGTATGGGTGAATACGTTGGCGAATCTGTTGTTAAACTAATGATGAAAAAACGCATCCATGTTGTCGATGCAAAAATTTTAATTTTAGGTTTGGCTTTTAAAGAAAATTGCCCCGATATAAGGAATACACGCGTTGTAGATGTTGTCGATGCGTTAGAAAATTATCATGCTTCGGTCGATATATGGGATCCTTGGGTTGACAGTGCTGAGGCCAAGCAGCAATACGGTGTCAACTTAATAGATACTCCCGATTCTGGATTCTATGATGCGATTATACTTTGTGTAGCGCACAAACAGTTTTCGTCAATGGATATTGCGGACCTCCGTCAGTATGGAGCGGCAGAGTGTGTTGTTTATGACGTCAAGGGCGTACTGGACAGCGACCTTGTTGATGGGCGACTTTAATCGAGAGATGGTGTTAATCAGATTATGAAAATATTGGTGACGGGTACGGCAGGATTTATCGGTTCTACGCTGGCCATTAAATTGCTGGAGCGAGG
>JAJRPK010000108.1 GCA_024280785.1 Gammaproteobacteria bacterium | reverse complement strand
TGCTGGGCGCCAACCCGTTGGCCTCTAACGGCAGTATCTGGACGGTGCCGGATGTTAAAAAACGTATCAAAGAGCTCAAGGCTCGGGGCGGCAAGTTGGTAGTGATCGACCCACGCTATACAGAAACCGCGCAGTTGGCCAGCGAGCATCATTTTATCAAACCCGGCACCGATGCCCTGTTTCTGCTGGCGCTTCTGCATACCTTGTTTGAAGAAGGCCTGGTCAATACCGCACACCTCAGCAAATTCACCACCGGTCTGGATGAAGTGCGACAGGCGATTGTCGACTTTAACCCTGAGTACGCTGCGACCCGCACCGGTATTGATGCCGACAGTATCCGCCGCATAGCCCAAGAGCTGGCAGCGGCCGGTGCGGCGATTTGCTATGGCCGGATGGGAGTTTCTACTCAGGCTTACGGCGCACTTAATCAATGGCTGATCCAGCTTATCAACATCGCCACCGGCAATTTGGACCTGCCCGGCGGCTCCCTGTTCACTTTGCCCGCCGTTGATCAGGTGAGTAATTCAAGCCCTGGCGGTTTCGGCCGCCACCACAGTCGTGTGCGCGGCCTGCCGGAATTTGACCGCGAGATTCCCGTCGCCGCGCTGGCAGAAGAGATCACCACCGGGGGCGAGGGCCAGATTAGGGCCTTGTTCACCGGCGCCGGCAACCCGGTGCTTTCTACCCCCAACGGCCGACAGTTAGATGCGGCGCTGGAGCAATTGGATTTCATGGTGTCGCTGGATCCCTATCTCAACGAAACCACCCGCCACGCGGATATCATCCTGCCCCCTACCTCGCCGTTGGAGCACGACCACTACGACATCGCCTTTCATATCAACGCCATTCGCAACACCGCGCGCCACAGCGAGACAGTATTCGACAAGCCCGAGGACGCCCTGCACGACTGGGAAATCTTTAGCGAACTGGGTAACCGGGTGGCGCAAATGCTAGATAAAGAACCCCAGCCAGCCATGCCACCGGCGCAAATTATCGACATGGGTTTGCAAATCGGCCCCTACGCCGACCAGGGGCTGTCACTGGATGTGCTCAGGAAAAACCCGTCAGGCATAGACCTGGGGCCACTAAAATCGCAACTGCCCGAGCGCCTGCAAACTAAAGACAAGCTCATCCACTGCAACACACCGGAGCCGCTGGCGGACCTGGCCCGGTTGCGCGCTGAATTTTCCGCCAACAAGGCCCAAGAGTCTGCGGACCCATCGAGTACGCTACAATTGATCGGTCGCCGCCATGTGCGCTCCAACAATTCCTGGATGCACAACTACCACCGCCTGGTAAAGGGTAAAGGCCGCTGTACTTTATTGATGCACCCACAAGATATGGCGCAGCGCAATATCGTCGAGGGCAGCGAGGTATCGGTTAGCTCCCGTGCTGGCGCAGTGCAGGTCGCGGTGCAGGCCTCGGATGAAATGATGCCCGGCGTGGTCAGCCTGCCCCACGGCTTTGGACACAACCGCGATGGCATCCGCATGGACATCGCGCGAAACCATGCAGGGGTGAGTTGTAATGACATTACCGATGAGTTGGTGCTGGATAGGCTGTCAGGCAATGCGGTACTTAATGGGGTTCCGGTTGTCGTGGCACCCTATATCAAAAATTAGCCGCAATGGTTTCAAACAAGGCCTGTTCTTTATCGGCGATGCTATGCGCTTGTTCGCTGGCCTGTTTCCATAAGTCAGTGTTAGCAGTATCTTTTGCGGCTAAATGCAAGGTGCCGGACAAACCCGTCCACTGTCCGGCTATCGCCAGGGTTTGCTCAGCCAGGCCGGGGCCTACTAAATCGGGCCTTTGGCTGTGGGCCCAGTGTAAAAAACCCGCATAGAGCTTTCTGAAATTACCTCCTCCGTTGCCGTATTTCTCAAGGCACTGGGCCATATAAGAGGCCTGAAACGCGGCATTGTCTTCGCCGGCCCAACTTTCTACCGAGTTCGCCATTTTTCGAATAGCGTCAACTCCCGTTGTCATACTCGGGGCTCCTTCTATACTCGGGACGCCGGCCGCTTCAACCTCATCGTTGCGGGTCAGCATTTGATCGCAACACATCTCTAACGCTATAGCGCAGGCTTGACCCCAATCGTTTTTAACCTCGGTATTGTGGAACTTGCCCCACAAGTTATAAGTAGAGATTCCTACCGGCGGGTTGCGGCTTTTTCTTAACCCGCCGTAACTGCAGGCCTGCGGTTCTTTGTCAATTCGATCGGCAATATAAGCCTGCTCTTTTTTATCGTCAAAACCCAGCAGCACGAAACGGTGGGAGGGAAAATGAACCTTGAACTCGCGGTAATCAAGGTAAAAAATATCGCCGCTCAACATGGTCGGACGCCCCTCGATTACCTCTTGCTTGACCGCTGCCCACGCTTTATCGTCGTCGTCTTCGCGGTGCTCTTGATAATCCAGCCCCAACGTTTTTGCGATATTCGCCTCCATTGTCATGGCACGACCCAACAACATGACGCTCGGATTTTGCCTTGGCAGCGATAGGTACAGGTTATCCAACCCTGCGCCCAGGCCAAACACGACATCTTCAGCCAACTCCAGATCGCAGTAAAAGTGCAACAGATTGGCCATAGCGCCACTGCCGCAATGCTCGGCGGGAATATTTCGATAATTACTGATAAGTGCTTTCATAAATGATCAAGCCTGATGGTTTTTCAGGATAGCCTACCAGCAAGGTTCCCTGAAAAAAATGGTGGAATTAGAAAAAACGAGACATTCACTTTTAATCTTAATAAATACAGCAGCTTACACTAATTAGAAAAGTGAGCGTCCCCTATACCCAGTGCTATACCCAGTGGAAATGTCTGGTAGACAAGCCACCGCCATTGCGTTATCTTTGCTATTCCCTTGGCTCCTGACCCTTTAACGATCGGTTAGGAGATATTATGTTTAATTATAAAATTCTTCATTCTGCGCTTATTCACCGCGCTCTTCACTGCCCTAATGTTACCGTTAGACGCATTCCTATCTTTGCAATCGTGCGCGCAACGATACTTTTTCTCGGCTTAACAATAACAACTCTGTCACAAGCGTTTACTATTAGCTTTTCTAACTCAGATTTTACTGTGGCCCCCGTATTTAGCTCGGTCATTTTATTTTCTTTTAGCATCGAAATCGATGAACCCTTGCAAACGGGTGTTTATTCTAATCCAAACTTGCAGCAGGTTAATTACAATGCCTTTGGTTTTTTAGTTCCGGGCACGCCTTCGGGGTTTTCTTCTTTTAATTTAATCCGCAATATTAGTGGCGTTGATTTTTATGCTCAAGGTAGCTCGCTCAATTTTGAAATTTCTGCGACGGCGGATTTAACTGATGGGCTTCAGGCGTCAGAGTTAGTCGACACCGGTAACATCTTTACTTTTAACGGCAGAGAAATTGACAACGGCCGTTACCATCCTGCCTTAGTTGAATTAAATAGCGATGGTACGGGTAGACTTCAGAATTCCAATAACATTCATACACTCGACCCGTTAATCGTGGCCGATTTTGGCGAAGAGTATATTACTGATCTTAGCTTTGACCCCTCTAGTCTGACGCTATCTTCAGACATTGCAGCAGTGCCATTACCTGCAGCGCTGCCGCTGTTTTTGTCAGCGTTACTTTTTGTCGGTATTACCAAGCGCTGGGCTGTTAGGATCGCGCCGTAATAAAAACATTGAAGTATTGTAATATTCAGAACAACATCGAGGGCTCTGTTATCCCTCGTCATTATGCTCCGTGTAATCATAAATAGATTTTGTTTATACGGGGTATTAGCTACCCCTTCCTCGATGGCTATGAGCCGGTCACGCATGGCTTGTAAGCCCGCGGCTTATGCAGCTGTGGCGCGGGTATCCCTGTGGTTTGACGATAGCCACCCTGATATTTCGTGTTTTGTGAAGGTATCTTCTCAGCTTTGATGAAGAGGCTCTACCGATAAATTAAAGTTGACACTTGTATAGCGACGGTGCAAAACTAAGTTCGACCGGATTCAGGTTGAGAGCAAGTTCTTTACTTGAGCCGGTTGCCTTTGCGGAGTGCTGCAGGGCACAGTTGTTGTTACGCCGTAGTTTAACTCTATATTTAATTATATAAGTGCTGTCGTCGTATAGCAGCCGCTGTTGTCATGTCTTGTCATGTAGCTGTTGTCACGCATTGTTGTAGTTACGTCCTGTTACGTGAGGTTTCGTTAGGAATAAAACTCCTACGTATAATTGTGCTATGTCGTAATATGTCGTATCAAGTAGGTATAGGAAAAATACGCTTGGGCTTCAACGCAGCCTAAACTTTGGCATGGTCAGCCGATGCTTGCATAGAGCAAATAATAAGAGGGTTTATTCTTTCTATATACAACATACATTTTCCGGTCCGAATCAATCATAAGATAACGGCACCGAAATGCATCATTCACCGTTAAGAGGTACAGTCATCATGTTAATTCCTTCACCCTTAAGCGCATATTCGCGAAAAATAATTTTATTTTGTTCCTTGTTCCTGGTTGGGGCTTTTCAGACGGCTTTGGCTGATGAAGAGTTCTCTAGATTGGTCGCATTCGGCGACAGCCTCAGTGATTCGGGCAACGCCCTGGTTCTTACTGGCGGTTTTACTTCTGTTGCACCGTTCGATCCGATACCGAGCGCGCCTTACAAAAAAGGCAGGTTCTCTAACGGTAAAGTATGGATCGAGCGCTTGGCTGCGGAACTGGGCCTCAAAAAAGGTGGTAAGCCTGCGTTAAAAAGACCTGGTATCAATACCAACTATGCCGTCGGTGGAGCACGGGCCGGTGGCCTTGGTCCCTTTGATCTTAGCGGGCAAGTTAGTTTGTTTCTCAGCGATTTTGGCTTCGCCGCACCCTCGGACGGGCTCTACGTAATGTGGTTTGGTGGTAATGACATCCGCGACGGTCTCGAAGCCTTTGCTCTCGATCCTACCGGCGCCACAAGCGTTGGGATCATAACCGCGGCAGTGCAAGCCGAGGCCAGCAATATCGTCGCTTTGTATACGGCTGGAGCCAGAACCTTTTTAATTGTCAATGCTCCTAATCTGGCCGTAGTACCAGGCATCACTGGCCAAGGGCCGGCGGCTGTAGCCGGTGCATTGCAGTTATCCCAAGCGTATAATGCAGGCCTTAATGCGGCTCTGGACGGTCTATCGCTAGCGCTTCCCGGTATTGATATCCAGCGTTTCGATGCATTTAGCTTGTTGACTACGATCGTGAATAATCCAGATGAGTACGGCTTTACTAATGCAGTGACACCCTGTCTGACATTTTTCGTAGCGACAGATGCTGAATGTCAAAAGCCTAAAAAGTATATCTTTTGGGACGTGATTCATCCCACCCGCAAAGCTCACAAAGTAGTAGCCGGTGAGGTTGAGGATTTTCTTGAGCTAGTCTACGATATCGATGATTAGCAACGGCTTGCAAGCAAAATAAAAACAATTAGGGTCAGGTACAGAAGAACTTTTCTGATTGATTGAGGGAGGATGAAATACTCCCTCAAATTTTCATCTGACCCTAATGCCACTTACTTAAGTGACATTGTTTTAGCTTCGATCCACGCAATGCCGGCGTTTGTCCCCAGAAAAAACGCGGTAAATACGTCCATGTAGCTCAACTGTGGCATCCATGCCACAGATGTTTTTCCGGGGATAAACGCCGGCATTACGCTTAAGTAAGTGCCATTCTCATCTGGCTTTAGTTATTCTGACCTAGTTATTCTGACTGAGTTAATCAAAATAAGCGACAGTGCTAATGCCATCAATAGCCATGGCGGCAAGGGTATATTCTCTTGCGAGCTAAGCAGACAAATTTGCGAATTAACATTTGGCACACAATAATCGATATCGTCGGGGTCCAGCTCATCGACCACGCCGTCACTATCCGCATCCGCTATCGCTGATTCTAAATAATCTACTTTGCCATCCCCATCGGTATCGGTGAACTCGCCCTCGGTCGCATCGGTCTTGCCGTCGCCATCGGTATCGATAGTACACGGTGCGGCAAAACTGGAGGGGATACACGGATCGCTGTTATTGATATCAAGCTCATCGAACACACCGTCACTGTCAGAATCGACAATAGCTGACTCTAGATAATCGAGGATGCCATCGCCATCGGTATCGGTGAACTCGCCCTCAGTCGCATCGGTCTTGCCGTCGCCATCGGTATCCAGCGTGCAAGCGAGAACAAACTGAGTAGGTACACAGGGATCGGCATTAGCAATATCGAGCTCATCGAACACGCCGTCACTGTCAGAATCGACAATAGCTGACTCTAGATAATCGAGAATGCCATCGCCGTCAGTGTCGGTGAATTCGCCCTCGGTCGCATCGGTCTTACCGTCACCATCGGTATCGTTAGTACACGGTGCAGCGAAGGTTGAAGGAATACAGGGGTCCAATGGGTTGGGGTCATAAAGATCAAATACACCGTCGCCATCGGTATCAACTAAATCCAAGCTAGCCGCGACATCCAATCGAGGAAAACTGAAGCCGTTGCGGGTATCAAGAATAATCGTTGGTGAACTAGTGAGCCTCTGTTTAATAGTCGTTAGTGTGGTGGCGGGAAACTGCTGTTTGAGCAATGCGACAGCTCCCGCCACGTGCGGAGCCGCCATCGACGTACCGCTTAAGGTAGAGCCCCCGGCTGTAATAGTCGACCCTGGCGCCAACATATCAAGATTGGAACCACTATTACTAAAACAACTAATATCATCCACCGCAATGCCGCTATCAGAACAACCGACACTCCAACTGCGAGTGCCGAGTGCCGCGTCATAGGTGGCCCCCACAGAAAAAGCCGACGAGACACACGCGGGGCCGCTGATACCGCTGCTAAATGCATCATTACCGCTGGAAACAACCGTCAATATATCTACCGCCTCCAGCGAATCAAACATGGCCTTAAAGGGATTGGCAAAAGGTCCACCCCCTCCATCACAAGTTCCACTGTTTTCAGTTCCATCACTCAGACTAAAATTCGCCGCGACGAAATTATAAGTACCAACATTAGCAACAACCCAATCGACCGCATCCATTATATCGTTAGTACTCGCTGAATTACCGTCAAAAATATCCAGCACTACCAGTTTGGTATCAGGAGCTACGCCAACGACTATGCCGCTGACATTCGATCCATGACCCGCCGCATCCAAGGCAAAATCATCGGGTGCGAAATCCTGAACATAAGCCACCTTGCATGAAGCCGGCGTACCGGGAGCAGTGCAATTACCAAAATCTGCATGGGTGTAATTAACCCCGGTATCAAATACTACGACAACGGTGCCAGACCCGGTGATTGATTCGGAGATGGCAACCGGCTGGTTAATCACTCCACGGCTTTGGTTCATAACCGCTTTAAACTTAACGTTGCTTGCTAAACCGGATACGGAAGGATGCGCTAACAGGGCTTTAATATCTTGCTCGTTATTGACGGTTACTTTGATCACCGGCAAATGATTGTATTGACGACGCAGCATAATAGAAGCTCTTTTAACACGAAGCTCCTTCATTAAGTTGGTCCGACTTTTTAACAAAGTAACGCGTCGCTCATCACGTTTTTTTATACGCAGCAGTTTTCGCGCCGCTGGCATCAATTTTGTTCTTAGTGCTGTCCTGGACAAAGCGCTTTTGTAAACAACAAATATTTCTGGAATAACACCTGCTGCCAGTTCCTTTTTTAAGGAACTATCGATACGGTCCAGTTCTAATGGGGTAAGCAACGGGAAATACTGATTAATTTTTTCTAGCTCTGGAGAAAGGGGGCTAGATAAAGAAGCCGCAGCGTAGAGAAAACTAGTTACGGACAATAGCAATAACAACAGTAATAACAGCAGCAGTGTGTTTACACCGCCGTATTGATACACGCCCTTGGGAATAAAATTTAGTTTCATTTAATTTTAATTTATTTCTTTTATTTTCATTTCATTTCATTTCATTTCATTTCATTTCATTAGCTAATCTATTCACTTTTATTAGTAGTATCACTTAGTATGCAGGCCGTCGCTGCGTCAGTTTAGCCTTATTGATATCATTGCTAAACAGACACTAATAATAGCATATATTTTGCACATCTCTCACCATGAAAAATGATAGCCAACCTTAAGCCTTTGTTTTCTAACGTATAAATTATTCCCGTTGTTATATGCCGCTTGGAGAGTAAAGCTTTTACCTCACTAAGATAATAATTGGCGCTAAATGAATATGTCTGCTTGATTGGGGGAGGAATACCCGTCGTTCGATTTTCGTCCTTGGTTGGTGACCCCATTTTTTAACTATTTTCTTGACAAATATCATTTCTTCAACTTTGTACATTTTCTATTTTTAAATTTATGATTCGCCGGTCAAAGCTTAAATTGCGCAATAACAGTCTGGGGTAAGACCAAACATGAACAGCCACATTAAAGGTAAAAAAATTCGATTAGGGCAACTCGACAAAGCTTGTTGGCTTGATACATTATCTTCTTTGCTTCAAGAGATCTTTACTTCTATGGGCGTCCAGCAAGCAACTCTCAATGTAACATTGAATGCAACAATTGTTGCGCCCCCTTTTTACGAAGGTGATGTTTTACTTAAAGACGCTACGCAGTTTAACCATTTTATTGAGCAGTTTTCCTATCAAGTGGGCTGTTTAGGTTATAGGTTTAATGAAGTCGCTTTTTTATCGGCCAGGCAATTCTGTGAGCTCTATATCAAGGATTCATACCCTGAGCCTCCCACAAGTGCTTTAAGCCGTGAGTGCTACAGCTTCAGGGGCAAGGGAGGCCTGGGCCGTGGCGGTCTTGTTGAGCAGGATTTTGCCATCGGATTTGTGCTTGGCTGTCCTCGCTCTGGCACCACTCTTTTTAGGACCATGCTCAATACACACGAACTTCTGTGGGCACCCGGAGAATTATCGCTGGCCCATTTCAGCACGATGTCAGAACGCGCTAGCAAGGTGCTGCCGCTGTTAAGATTTTCAATCATTCCTGAACTTGCCTCACGCCTGAATCAATCCATTACAAGATTTTCAAAAACGTTTATACAATGGGAACAGGAGGGGCTGGCTGTATCAGAGCTTTACCAACAATTACACCAGGCGGACCCTTCCCGCTTAATCATTGATAAATCGCCCGCTTATAGTATGCAACTTGCTAATCTAGAAGGTATTGGTAAACAGTTTAAGAATGCTCGCTTTATTCACATCATAAGAAATCCTCACGATGTGATTCGCTCTTTCGTAGAGTTGCAAATGTATAAAAATATTCGAGGCTTGTTTAAGCCCGGGCTAAGCCCTTACCAAATGGGTGAAATTTTTTGGACCGTCCATAACAACAATATCATTGAGTTTCTCGGTACCGTGCCTAACGAACGCAAGTGTGTCATCCGTTACGAAGACCTGGTGATTGACCCCGAACCACCGCTGCGGCAAGTTAGCACACTGTTAAATATCCCTTTTGACCAAACAATGGTTAACCCCTACAAAAGCCGCACAGGCAACGTTGCAGAGGGTGCATCAGATGTGCATATCAATGATTTTGACAGAGTTGAACAGCAACAAGCGCAGGGGCCCTTTTATCCGACGGGTGAGGAATGTCAAAAGTTGGCGAGAGAATATGGGTATAGTTGATGGCGATCAGCAATACTAACACCGAAAAACAGGCTGCCATTCCAATCCTTCAATCTATAGCTAGAGGTGATGGTTTATCAAGAAATTAAACACAGTCTGTCCGAGGTGTTCCCCGCTTGCCCGGTTGGAAATCTTGCTTATGCTCTTGTTCTTGGCAAGCCCTCTCGCGTCATCGAAAACCAACGAAATTTTGTTTGCTTCCTCGGTTCAACTGCATTTGAATTGGGAGGGAGAATTTACTCCCACGCAAAAAAATACCCTAAAAGCCTGATTGAGTTTCGTGGTTGCCGCAGTAAACCAACTAAATGGCGAGCCTCCAAGAGAAAAGATACAAATTATTTTGCGCTCTACACCCGGCAGTGGCGCCGTTCCGTTTGCCCGGATCCTGCGAGGACGGTTTGAAGGCATCAGGTTTTACGTTGATCCAGGTGCCTCTTTGCAGGACCTAAAAAAAGATTGGACGGCGTACCATGAATTCAGCCACCTGTTTATTCCCTATCCTGGAGATTCGGACCTGTGGCTTTCCGAAGGATTGGCAAGCTTTTACCAAAATGTTTTGCAACGACGTGCAGAACTACTCAGTGAACAACAGACTTGGCAAAAGCTCTACGACGGATTCAAAAGAGGAGAGAGTAACTCTGAATTTTCTACAATGACACTATCGCAACTCAGTGAAAACATTCGGCAATCCCGGAGCTTTATGAGAATCTATTGGAGTGGTGCATTGTATTTTTTTGAAGCAGATGTTGCCCTGCGCCAAGGTACTGAAAAAAAAGGCACTGGAAAAATTCAGTACACCGCCTTAGATAAAACATCGCGATAACCGCGCGCAAGCGCGTCAGGATTTGCTTGATAAAACCCTTTACTCATCAACAACCGATGCAAAGCTGCTAATTGGTAACCGGGTACGCTGGGGGCAAAATGATGCTCAGCATGATAGTTGACATAATTAGGACAAAACAAACAACGCTCGATTGCATTCGCTAGCGTGGTGCGAGTATGACGACGTGGATCGAGGTCGAATAAATCAGTAACAGCGCCATGCTCGGCTATTTGCCGAATGCGGGCAAATAACGGATACGTTGTCAAAAAAGCAACGACCCACAGCAAATAAAGTTCACCCACACCAAGTAAGGCCAGTATTGCTAACAACGAAACGTTAACCAACAACGCTTGGGGTAGATGTGAAGCGTTACTTTCTCCACGCACCATAATATCGCCACCACCGCTAAAAATCCCCATCAACAATTTAATGCCTGTTTGACCCGTAATATCGCGCCATAGCTTTCTCTTAAAGCTAGCGCGACTCACCGGATAGCTTTGATAATTTGGTAAATCCGGGTCTTCTTTCGACCCAGCGTGGCGATGGTGTTGCTTATGTGATTGAGCGTAAACGTTAGCGTCAGAAAGTAATGGGTAGGCGCATAACCACTGACCTACTATTTCATTTAAACGGCGCGTCTGAAATAAGTTTCGATGCCCCGCTTCGTGCATCAAGATTCCAAGCCCTAGCTGCCTACCGCCTAAAAATATTATCGCGAGCACGATAGTTAGTGGGTTAGTCCATATCGCAACACTATAAAAAATAGCAGCAATAAAACTCCAGTTAAAAAAAACCAGCACAGCCGCTTTAACGTCACTACGTGCGCTAAAGTGGCGAATTTCATCTTTATCCAAATAATCTTGTAATTTCATTTTTCCTCTAACTTGTAGTATTCAAAAATCTGTCGTAATAAGTGTACCGTCACCATGGCCGTTATGGGGTATATTCTACAAGTTATTTAACTTGGAGCATCATTCATTCGCGGCATACCATTATCACGAAATCTGACAGGTGGTGTTATATGCCTTAAAATCAATGAGTTACAACATGGATAATACATAGATAAAAAATTACGTAAATACACAACCTACTCACCTTATATTAGTCAAATTAATTTGCCAGTGCCTATTGACTAATATAAACACTGGAAATAGACAATGAAATTTGCAATACAACTTCTGCTAATTGCCCTTCTCTGTGTACTGCTACTAGTGGCGGCGCTCAACGTTTGGGGCTTTCTTACCTTGGGCAAGATTGTACCTACGGCGGATCCAATCCGTGACGATGCTGCCAATCGCGTAGTGATGGTATTTGGTGCCACTGGCTCTGCAGGAGACGGCTTGCTCAAAGCGGCGATTGAAGATCCCGACGTTGAAAAGGTCTACGTCATCACCCGGCGCGATTCACCTCGCATTGCTGCCGGAGTTGCTTCCGGAAAGGTTGAAATGCGGCTGCACCAAAACTTTACTGATTATGCCCCTTTGGCCGATGTGCTCGGAGAAGTGAATACTGTACTTTGGGGCTTAGGCACATCATCGATGAATGTAGATGATGCTACCTATACCTGGATTCATGTGGACTTTCCGGTTTCATTTGTTAAAGCGTGGCTAGCGGCAAGAGAACAGTTTGCGAAATTTAAGAATGAAAAAAACCAACTCACGAAAACACCGGGCCCGATGTCATTTCACTATATTACCGGCATGGGAACCGACGGCAGTGCCCACTGGGCGCAAGAAAAGCATCGAGCCGAGCAAGAACTCGCCGCAATGGCAGACGATACAAGTTTGCGCACATTCAGTTATCGCGCAGCTTTTATAC
>JAJRPK010000107.1 GCA_024280785.1 Gammaproteobacteria bacterium | reverse complement strand
TTTAATCGGTACCCCACGCTATATGGCACCTGAACAGGTGACCGGCAAGCGAGATCTTGATGGTCGGTCAGATATCTACAGCCTGGGTGTATTGTTGCATGAAATGCTGACCGGACAAACAGCCTTTAAGGGCGATGATAATGTTCAAGTCCTATATAAGCATGTCCACGGGGATGTACAGCCGGTGCATGAGGTCAATCCTGATGTACCAAAATCACTCTCGCAGATCGTCCTAAGAATGATGTCGGTCAACCCTAAGCGACGCTATCAGACTATGTTGGAAGTCGAAACGGTTTTACGTACGTGCAAACTTTAGAGATTTTTTGGGCTTTAAAAGAATATTTGAATGTCCTCAGGCCTGAGTCAATGGTGTTTTTATCCAAAGAAGCCATGTGTGTTTCGCTACGTACGTCATGTTGTGAGTGCTCTACCTAATTTTTGACCCGGCTGTTCAATAAACCGATAGGTGACATGTGAGATCGCGATAACGGTGAGTAGGAGAAGTAAAACTAACCCGTTATTCAGTGGGGTGCTTACGAGGTTAAAAAAGCTGACCTTAATATTTGAGCCCGCATTTATAAGGGGATGTACTTCTAAGAAAGAGGTGTTGGTGACTTTTGATAGAATTTTAAACACCGCAGTCGTGCAAAATATGAGGGCTGCATGGGTCATGTAGATTGAATAGGATATCTTGCCCAGATAGGTAAACGGGCTCAGTTTTAGTAGCCTTGAAGTGACTCCGCCTTCAAATGAAAATACCAAAATAGTAAGACAAAATACTAAAGTTGACGCAATGTACTTATTGCCAATGTCCAGTGTGATGATAAAAATTATGAGTGCAACGCAAAGGATCTCGAGCCCTGTCATTAACTGATGATTAATGGAAATATGCTTAATTTTGTCATAGATTCTGTAGGTCAATGCTCCCATAGAAAAGCAGAATAGACCGATAAACGCGTGCATTCTCAAATGGTCGATTCTATTAATGAGCAGAATATAGGTCAAAATAGCGATGAACGCGAAAGCATAGGATCGTAGGGTATTGAAGGTGTAAAGGATAGTAGCAAGCAAAAGATACAAACCCATTTCTACAGATATACTCCAAGATGGGTAGTTGTAGGATAAATCTGAAAAAGAACTAAGCCAGGATTGCAGTAAAAATAAATTTGGAAGAATCTCGTCAGTGGAGTTTTTGCCTGCAAAGGCAGGATAGGTAAAACTGATACCTCTGGATTCCGCAAAGAGTTTTCCGCCTTCCAGCATAAGAAAAACAAGCAGCATGGTTATATGGAGAGGCCACAATCGAAACATTCGATTGGTTAACATGCTCTTCAGTTCTATTGAATCAAAGGTCTTAGAATAGTACTTGTGGCTAAGAACAAAGGCACTGAGGCTAAAGAAAAAAGGGACAAATAAATAGGCATTACGAAAGAAATTCCATTCCGTTAAAGCGTTTACGGCATGGATATGAAAAACGACGACCGAAATCGCACAAATCCCGCGAAAACTATCTAGTACATGGAACCTAGTCACTTGCTCACTTTGAACGGCATTTCCCTTTTTGAGTTAGCTATCAGGAAAATCCATTTGAATCATAGGCTTACAGTAATCCTTTCATGTTTTTCCCTAGAGAGACTTCGAATGTGTAATCTATCCTAATACACGGGGTCAGGTAATGGAACAGTAAGCAATAAAGCACCACGTTGTTAAACGCACTTATCCTTGGCTAGAGCGTTTTATTACCGAGGCATAATCAGCAACAATTTCGCTAACTAATTGAACTTTTTTAATCCCCCCAACGCTTTTCCCAGCTTGTAGGTAATCCTGGTAGTTCGTGCCTTGCGTCGATCCTTTTTTTAGTTTCCAGACAGATTGCAGGGTGTAGAAGCTACGCATCCAATGTTTAGTTTTTTGCCCTCGCAGAAGTTTTCTCGCGATTGGGCCCGCGTGCGTACCTATACGCTCTATATACGGCGTTTTAATAATCGAAACGGGCACCCCTGAAATTTTTTCGGTCAGGGTTATATCTTCTTCCTTGGCGTTAACAATGGCCTCTTTATAATCAGCGTGAGCCGAGCATTCTTTACTCGCAATAAATCGGGTACCGAGTTGAGCGCCTGTATATCCCATTTCAATTATCTTAGAGAATTCTGTTGCATTGCCGATGCCGCCCGCGCAAACAATGGGCTTGCCGAATGGGGCTAGCTCCTCAATTAATGCTTCAGGAGACAGAGTGCCCGCGTGCCCACCTGCACGATTGTTGACGCCAATAAAGCCATCGACACCACCATCAAAAGCCTTTGATGCCCATTTTTTATTGGTAGTATCATGGTAGACAATGCCCTTTGACGAATGGACTTTTTTTACTACCCAGTCGGGGTTGCCTAATGCTGTGACAAAAAAGGAGACCTTTTCTTCAAGTGCAATATCCAGCCACTTGTGGACCCGATCAAGGTATTTTTTTGAGCTACTCTCAATAATTAAATTAAGTCCAATAGGTTTTTGAGTAAGGCTGTGTATATATCGAAGTCCTTCCCGAAAGTCATATCCATGCACATAAGTTAGACTTAAAGGCTGCACGATGCCAATGCCTCCTGCCTCCGATACCGCTGCTACCAGTTCGGGGTTTGAGCAGGGGTACATCGCGCCGCAGATTAGTGGAACTTCAATACCTAGGGTTTGTGTGAGTTGATTATCATCGTTAGACATCAGGTTGATCACTTTTTTCAGGGCCAATTAGCCAGATTGCTTTGGCGGTGGCGACTAACTCGTCGTTTGAGTTGCGTATCTTTCCTATGAGTTCGTACTCACGTTCTTTGCTATTAGACGGGATTTCACAATGACATTCTGCCTTTAAGAGGCCGCGTGCTTTCTTTTTGTATTCGATTGAAAAGCTGGAGAGAATACCCCGAGTTTTATCAGGAAGGCTGTTCATCAGCGCCACTCCGGTAACAATTTCTCCAAGATTACAGAGTGCCATAGCATGGATTGAGTTGAGGTGATTACGTACCCTACGACGATCGCGCATAGTGACTACGCAGTGTCCGGGAGATAGCGTTAGGATGTTAGCGCCGACGCTGCCGGTATAGGGTGAA
>JAJRPK010000106.1 GCA_024280785.1 Gammaproteobacteria bacterium | reverse complement strand
GTTTTAATGCGGACATAAAAGCGTTAATTGATTTGCTGAGCAATAGCGAAACGGGGAAGGCGAGAGCCGGAGTTAACGGGCTTCAAGAAAAGGCGATAGCAGCACCAGAACATAATGATTTTTCACTTTGGGAAAAAGTGTGTGAATTGCGACGAGCAGGTGAAGTTGTTGTCTTTGCCGATTCAAAGTCGATAAATAATTATTCTCGCAGGCTAGTCCAAAAAAATGATATTTGGACTGTTAGTTAAATGAGAATATGTCGATAAATTTTAAAGTAGTGCTAGAGATTAGTGAGTATGAATAAAAATATTGTTGTCCTTGGGACGCAATGGGGTGACGAAGGTAAAGGTAAGATAGTCGATTTGCTAACGTCAAAAGCCGATGCGGTGGTTCGCTTTCAGGGAGGACACAACGCTGGGCATACGTTAGTTATCAATGGCATTACAACCGTCTTGCACCTAATTCCTTCGGGCATACTGCACGAAGGTGTGACTTGCCTCATAGGGAATGGGGTGGTGGTTTGTCCTAGTGCGTTGTTAAAAGAAATGGCTGAGTTGGCCGAGCAAGGTGTTCAAGTGGCAGAGAAGTTGTTGCTAAGCACGGCTTGCCCTTTAATCTTGCCCTATCATATGGCTATCGACCAAGCGCGTGAGTTGGCTAGAGGTAAAGCAAAAATAGGTACTACTGGTCGTGGTATTGGCCCGGCGTATGAAGACAAAGTGGCACGCAGAGGTGTCAGGCTAGGAGACTTGCGTAATGCCGCTACCTTTGCTGAAAAGGTTCGTGAAGTTATGGACCTGCATAATTTTACCCTAACTCAATATTACAAAACGGATGCGATTGATGTAGAGAAAACGATCGATGATACTTTAGAAATGTCATCGCAGTTAATTCCAATGATGACCGATGTTGTCGAGCGACTGCACGAATATCGTCGAGCTGGAAAATTTGTTTTGTTTGAGGGCGCCCAAGGCTCCCTGTTAGATATTGATCACGGTACGTACCCCTATGTCACATCTTCAAATACTACCGCTGGTGGTGCGCCATCGGGCAGTGGTATGGGGCCGCTGTATCTTGACTATGTGCTTGGCATTACTAAGGCTTATACAACTCGAGTGGGTGCGGGCCCGTTCCCTACAGAATTGGACGACGAAGTAGGTCAGCACCTCGGTGAGAAAGGGAATGAGGTAGGAGCTACCACGGGTCGATCTCGCCGTTGCGGTTGGTTCGATGCGGTGGCCGTACGCAGAGCTGTTCAAATTAATAGCGTTTCGGGGATCTGTTTGACAAAACTCGATGTGCTAGATGGTCTCGAAGTGGTAAAAATTTGTGTGGGCTACGTTGATAGTAAAGGCAATGATTTGCCGTTAGATATGGATAGTGATTATTTTGCAAAGTTGATTCCTGTTTATGAAGAAATGCCAGGATGGTCGGACTCGACTTTTGGTGCCAGGCAGTTTGACGGATTGCCTCTAGCGGCAAAAAATTATATTCGAAGACTCGAGGAGTTGGTAGAAACTAGAATTGATATCGTATCAACAGGCCCTGATCGCAATGAAACTATCGTATTGAATGAATTGATTTCAGATGTAATTTAGTAGTTTAAATTAAATCCCATATTATTAAACGCAGGAATAAAAATGAAAATTTCGACAAGCACTATTATTGTAACGGGTGGCGCATCGGGTCTTGGCGGAGCTTGCATTAGAGAGATTGTAGCGCGGGGCGGCAAAGGCGTTATTTTTGATATGAATGAAGAAAAGGGTAATGCGCTTGCCAATGAGTTAGGCGAGAACGTGCTGTTTTGTTCAGTAAATGTTACCGATGAAACGTCAGTTAGTGCTGGCATTAAATCTGTGGTAGATAAATTTGGCGAAATACATGGGGCTATTAATTGCGCTGGAACTGGTGATGCAGGTCGAACTGTGGGCCGTGACGGTCCTTATCCGTTAGACCGGTTTCAGAAAATTATCGACTTAAATTTAGTGGGCACCTTTAATGTTGTTCGTTTGGTTGCTAATCAAATGCAGACAAATGAACCCGGTACAAAAGACGGTGAGCGTGGGTCTATTGTTAATGTCGCCTCGGTAGCAGCGATAGATGGCCAGATTGGACAGGCTGCCTATGCGGCTAGCAAAGCAGGGGTAGTGGGAATGACTTTGCCCATAGCCAGAGACTTTAGCAAGTTGCGGATTCGAATAAATACCATTTGCCCTGGCGTCTTTATGACAGAACTAATGGGTATGGCTCCACAGGAGATGATTGACGGACTTGCGGCGAACGCACAGTTTCCCGCTCGATTAGGTGATCCCGCTGAATTTGCGGATATGGCTTTAAGCCTGATTGAAAATACCTATATAAATGGCGAAACAATTCGTCTTGATGCTGCGATGCGCATGCCGCCTAGATAGCTAAAAGGCATGCTAATGTAGAAAAAATGAATCGGTAGAGGGCTGGCGTAAGAGCGTTTAGGATCCATTCGCGTAATTAACGCGGATGGATCTGAATAGGCTGGCAATAGTTGATTACGTTTTTTATTGAACTGACTCGTTCTCGCTAAATGTCCCTTCAAATAAAGCCGAGCTGAGATAACGCTCAGCTGAATCAGGTAAAATAACGACTATTGTTTTCCCTTTGTGTTGTTCCTGCTGAGACACTCTGTGGGCAACCGCCATTGCGGCTCCGCTGGATATGCCCGCTAATATACCTTCTTGCTGCATGAGTTTATGCGCCCATTCCATTGCGTCTTCATTACTCACTTGTTCCACCTGATCGACAAGATCAAGGTCAAGATTTTTTGGTAAAAAGCCTGCACCAATACCTTGAATTTTATGCGGACCATGGCTGGCTTCTTCGCCTGCTATTGCAGAGGAGATAACCGTCGACGAGCTGGGCTCGATAGCGACGGAGGTTATTGCTTTACCTTGAGTATTTTTAATGTAGCGGGATATACCTGTTAAGGTGCCGCCGGTGCCGACTCCGCTAATGAGTACATCAATATTTCCGTTAGTTTCCGTCCAAATTTCTGGCCCGGTAGTTTGCTCATGGATCTCGGGGTTGGCAGGATTGTCAAACTGACTCGGCATATAGAATTTACCGGGGTCACTGTCCGCGATTTCTTTTGCTTTGGCCATTGCTGCTGGCATCCCTTTGGCGCCCTCGGTGAGGATGATCTTAGCGCCAAGTGCCTTCATGACTTTACGTCGCTCTAAACTCATGGTGTTAGGCATAATAAGAGTGATCGGGTAGCCCCGAGAAGCGGCAACAAAGCACAGGGCAATACCTGTATTGCCGCTAGTCGGTTCAACTATTTCCATTCCAGCTTTTAGTGTACCGGCTTTTTCAGCGGCCCATATCATGTTGGCACCAATGCGGCATTTCACCGAATTGCTGGGGTTACGACTCTCTAGCTTGGCGTAAATGGTACCGGATGAAATACGCTGAATTTTTACTAATGGTGTGTTACCAATAGATAGACTGTTATCTTCAAAGGCGGTCATAATAGTTTTGTCCTTTTTAGTCATTATTTATAGCCATTGTTGATTATGGCAAAATTAGCCATCCAGCATGGGTGGAAAGTATAAATTATACGGTGCAAGAAAACACTATCAGGGAACAGGGAACAGGAAAAATTAAGTTGACAGATTCCTCTTTGATTTAAGCCATATGACCTTTTAGGAGGTTTCAGGTGGGAGTAGCAGGTTGCTAAAGGAAACAGCGAGCATAGAAAAACTATTGCAGTATAGGTTGCGCAGCATGTTTGGGAATTGAAGGATCTTTTATTTTGGTTAACAATATCCAAGACTTTATAACCCGCCGAACCGGGTTATAAAGTATGGCGAAAGTCCATAACAAGCAGTTAGAAGCTAAGTTGAATTCTCGCTCTATATTCCTTGCCATCGTTTTTGCTGTCGTTATCTTCTCCCTGAGTATAATTAAGCCCTAGACGTACATTATTATTAGCATACCAGTTAATGCCTGCACCCCATGCCGTTGCATTAGTGTTTCCAAGTTCAACATCACTGTAATTGCCATCGCCATCTTCATAACGCAGAACTAACTCTAGAGCACCATTTTTACCGGCAGGTTTTACTCGCTTGAATTTACCATCTTTGTAGGGTCTAGATTCGCCGGTTACGATATAGCCGAGTTGTACATAATAACCATCGGCATTAACGCCATTCTCGTCGGCATCGGCAAACTCTGCTTGAGCATGAAAGGATCCGGTGGCCGCTGCTAATTCTAGCCCAATGACTTGAGTATCGTTGGAGACGTCTTTATAAGCAGCGCCAAGGTGAACAATGCGGCCATCAGAGTTCACTGGTGTATAGGTCACACGTGCCGCCATACCGAAGTCATCGCCGCTGTTGGGAGCGTTGGATTCTTCGAACGCGGCAATAGCATAAGTGAAATCGCTGTTTTTACCGGAAAACTGAATACCGTCTGCTCGGCCAATGGCGTAGCGTTCGGTAATGGCCGAACGCTCTAATACAGATATATCTTTTGAGCTAGTTAGCTCTTCAAGACCAAAAGGCATTTTTTGCCGACCTACAGTAACTTTTGCCTTGCTTCCAAATCCATTATATCGGATGTAGAGATCTTCCGGGGAACCACCGTTGCCATTGCCGATATTAAACTGAGCTTTGTAAGACCAATCGGTTATTTTTCCCGAAACAAATAGTCGTGCTCTACGGATATCAAACTGGTCTTCGTCCGCACGGCTATTGAGTTCTGCGCGGTTATAGTCGTATTGAATACGGCCGCCTAATTTCACCGAATATTGTTTATCCGTCGTTGAAACTTCAAGGCCTCCTTTGGTTTTAATAATAAGATCTGCCCCGTCGCTAGCCACAGTTCCCGCGATCGTCATGGTCGATGAAAGCATAATAGCTGCCGCAAGGGCCGATTTCTGTTGGGTAAATTTCATTGTCGCCGTTCTCCAGTATTTTAAATTAGGTCAGTAGAATTTTGAAATAATTTCTACGCTACCAATTTTATTTAGTAGTGATTTAGCGAGCAATATATGGCATCAATATGACAGAAAGATGACAGCCTTTGGCAGATAGGGCGACCCCGACACTCACTTTCAATCGAAGAACGTAACTTCAAGTTTAAATCCATAACCTGCTTCGATAGAGACGCATAATCCCAAATGCTCAATACGCAAGGATTATCGGAGGTTGAACGAGTTCGCCTAACGGCAGAAAGAGAGTCGGGGGTTGCCCGACAGCAAGTCACTTTTCTTTTATGTGAAAATGAAACTAACGACAAGAAAGCGCACAAACAAACGTCGTTTGATCGCGAAATCCGCAATAAACCGTGTTATTAGTTTGCAGCGCTTGATAAGACAGGAAGTGATCTTTCTGCTTACGGCTATGTGGCTGCTCACAAATAACTACACTCGCAAGCTTCCGCGCTTAAGCGACGGAACGCTTACGGAATTTTTTGGTGACTTTTTTTGCTGTTGACAAAAGCGCAGCGTTGAACACCTGTAAGGCGGCCCGAAGGGTGAGCGTAGCGAATAAAAAAAGCCACTTGCCGTCGGGCAACCCCCAACCCTCACTTCAAATCGAAGATCATAACTACAAGTCTAAATCCATAACTTGCTTCGATAGAGACTCACCCTCCCCAAATATTCAACGATCACCGTAGCGATTTAATCACTTCGAGGTTAGCCTATCATTGGACATTTCGTATCAAACCTAAGGCTGCCACACACAACCCTAACGATTAAACACCATCACCAAATATGAAAAATCAAGACTGTTGAACTTTCTCAGCCATTTTTTCTAGCCCCATATGCCGAACGTCATCCCCTTGTACCAAGTAGATAACATGCTCGGCAATATTTCGAGCATGGTCGCCGATGCGCTCGAGCGCTCTCAATGACCACATAATATTCATGACTCGGGAAATACTTCTAGGATCCTCCATCATATAGGTGACCAATTCACGAATAGCGGTGCCATATTCGAGGTCTACTGCTTTGTCCTCTTGCGCAACCTTTAATGCAAGCTGAATATCTTGCCGGACTAAACAGTCGAGAGAATCGCGCAGCATTTTAGTGACACGCTGGCCAATGTGTCGTATTTCAATATGGCCTTTAGGTGACATTCCTTCCTCGGCAAGGTTGATAGCTTGTTTAGCCATTTTGTTAGCTTCATCGCCTACACGTTCTAAATCTGTTGTGGTTTTGATGATTGTTAGCACTAACCGTAAGTCACTGGCTGCTGGTTGTCGGCGGGCTAAGATCAGGGCGCAGTCTTCGTCTATGCTAATTTCCATCGAATTAATAATTTGGTCCTTTTTTACTACGGATTTGGCTAACTTACTATCAAGTTCAAGCAATGCCTGTATCGCATTACTTACCTGGGTTTCTACAATACCGCCCATTTCAAATAGCTGGCCTTTGGCTGCGGCTAACTCTTCATCAAAGCGGTGAGATATATGCTGCGTAGTCGTTTCTTTGTTCATGGAATAATGTCCTGACTAAATAAGTGCGATTATTAAGTGTCTCGCAAAAAGAACTTCTCGTAAAAAG
>JAJRPK010000105.1 GCA_024280785.1 Gammaproteobacteria bacterium | reverse complement strand
TCTAATATCCTTATGCGAATATTTTTATCGTTATTTTATTCTAAAGTAAATTCACTTCAATAACTTCCGTAAAGTCACTCATGTTACCTTGAGTGTCAACAGCACCAATTGCAACGTAAATATTAGCTGCGAGCAATGAGACTATCGTATACTCTTTGACGTGTTCTCCATTGCTGTTTTTAGCCACTGCATCGATGACTACACTCAAGCTTTCTCCAACGACTAGCTCTATATCGTTAGCAGGAATGACAAACGACGCTGAAGGCGGATTCAGGGGCAACTCTGGGGGTATATCGTTTATCGATACTTTGAAACTGCCGTTGACCGTATTACTAAAACCATCCGAAGCACTACAAACCACATCGGTCGAGCCTACAGAAAACATTGATCCGCTTGCCGGCACGCAGTTATAGCTAACGTTTGTATCAACGAGGTCAGAAACAGCCACCGTGTAGTTAACTAAAACAGGGGCACCTAAACTCGAGTCTATTTCAATATTAGTAGGTAGGCTCATTGTTGGTGAAGTGCTATCTATTACACTCACAACAAAAGATGAATGAGAAACATTTCCTTTTTTATCCTGCGCTCGACAGCTAACGAGAGTATCACTTAACGAAAATTGGCTACCAGAGATAGGAGAACAGGCCACATCAACCGAACCATCAACTCTATCAATAGCTCGGGCTTCATAGTCAACTACAGCTCCCCAACTAGCGCTCGCTTCAATTTCAATCGCCCCAGGCACAATGATAACAGGAGGCCATTTATCTGCTTTTGCACTACGACCATCTTTTTCAGCATAAACTGGATTTAGCAGTAATGATTGAACTAAAAAAAGATAAAAAACTATTCGAAGGGTACGCATAATAACTCGCTATCCATGACAACAGCCACATAGAGTATCGAGAAACAAAAATAAATATTTGACAGCCTTCACATTTTTGAAATACTAATTGTAGATAAAGTAAAAACGATAACTACGCCGTAAAAACCATCAAACTTAGTCACAAAAATATTTCTTTACTATGGATACGATAGGCCGCTTGCTATTCTTTATAGTTCGCCATCGATAAAGAGCAGCTCTAAATAGCTGCCTGACTCTCTAATTGATGGTTCCCTAATTGATGCAGTTCTAATTGGATGAGTACCATATCGCTGAGGTGATTGCTCTCTCCTGGATTGTCGCCGGCTCCATCGGTTCTATATCTAACATAACGGCGTCATAAGTAGACCAACGCGGTGTCGGGATTTCTAGAACTCTCACGTAATAAAAAGCTTCCTGATTTGCATCAAATTCAGGGTCAGTCCACACAACTGATAATGAAGTGGCACCTATTTCATTAGTATAGGTAGCGGTAGCAAGGTCAACAGTATTACCTACACCAGGGACTTTACCCAAGTCAGTATCAAAAGTCCTGCCGTCCGATACCGCAACATCAAAGATTTTTTCGTGGCTCACGCCATCACTATCAACCCACGCCTTGATAATTTGTGCTCGATCAAGATTAGCCCCGTCTGGGTCTTTCATCGCCAATACCAGAAATCTAGGCCCCCTGTTTTCAGGTAAATTGCGCAATTGCCCACCCATGGGTACACCTCTGGCATAAGCCTCTGCAATCGTATCACCAAGTTGTAACATCTCAGTTGTGTAGTCCAAACCTGCAAAGAATCTAACGCTTATTCTTGGACCGGAGGTGGCAAAGGTCTCTTTAGCCAATAAAGCATCAAACAAAGCTGCGCGGGTGTTTTCATGCGCCCAAACACCGGCTAAGCCGCCAGAGCCCCAGCGAGTCACAGGATTAACGCTACTTGGAAGTAACAGAGCCTCCCCCGTTCTCAAGCCAGCGCTGCCATCCATCATGGGGAGCTTTCCAGTGTAATTGGCCTCATCACTGGGAGAGCTGGCATTATGACTATCACTGGAACCGATGACACCAAACTTAAACGGGTTAAAGCCCTCACTGTGAGAGAGTTCCATACCCACCCGCAACGCGTCTCGCATGTAACTGCCCTTGACCTGCTCAAGGCTAGGGTCCCCGCCTCCGACGATCAAATCGGTCAGTTCAAAATCAGCAAACTCATCTTCGGTTGAAAGTAATGTATGGGTTTCAGAGGCGCCTTTAATTTGTAGTATCTCACTAATTGGCTCAAAGCGACTTCTCATAGCGGCGTACTCCGCCGTCAATGGCTGTCCTTCAGAATCCCTGCTAGCATACATATTACCGTTGCTTAGGTTGGCATTGTGAGGAATAGCAAAACACGCTCTGCCCTGCTGATTTTCTAATTGAAGAAATTTCCACAAGTCTTCAGGCCGATCACTGTCGATAGAGCTAAATGGTACTGGCGCCACCTGATTACTACGATAAATGATGTTTCGATGCAGGTGAACGGAACTGCTTTCGGCAAATGCCGACCATTCGTAGCCGATAAAGGCTGTAAATACACCTGGCTCATTGTGACGCTCAGCAGCATCAATGATTAACTGCCAAGCACCTTGATTTATTTCGCGATCAACAATATCCACGCCAAAACCAAAGCCATTTTTACGGATAAACCCCGTCGTCTCTAGCCAAGCTTTGGTGATCTTCGCTACGCTGCCATTTAACAGCAAGTCTCTTAATGGCTTTCGAGTCGTTGGGACATCCAAACTAGCCTGACGTGCCTGCCCCAAGTATTCAGAATGATCCGTCACCGCGGCAAAATCCAGTGGCCGAGAAATTTTAATGGGATATCCCGCACCATGCTCAATGGTTGCACCCTTGGCAAAGCGATAGACATCATCGGGAACCGAGCGAACCCCCATCACATAGGCGTCAGTCGATAACTCTGTGTGAATATGTAAGTCGCCAAAAAAAACATTTTTATTCGTACTATAAGCCTGAGCAACCATCGGCGCAGGCTGCTCCACTAGCGTAGCATCAAAAGCCGGTTCTAAAGAGGGGTCATCAAGCTTTGAACAGGCTGGCATCAGTACAGTAATGACCAACGCTAAAGTCAGAACATATATTCTATTCTGCTTATGGAAGAATCGACGAATGGAGCTAAGAGTCAGTGAGTTCATAATAATTGATATCGACGTTTGATGAAGGGCTACGAATACGGGCTGGATTTAAACAGAATTTTACAAGTTTATCTGTTTAATCGTACTGTTTAGCTATAACTATAGCCATAGCACCGTTTTAAAAAAGCAAACAATAATAACAAAAACTCTACGTGCTACAAGATGAAACCTCTTAAAGCTAACTTTGAACGAGCCTCAGCTACTCGGAAAAATAAGTACAAAGTATCCTGCTATACAAAGTATCCCTTGGCGTCAGCTCCTTTCTATCGTTTAATCTCACCATGAAACCTACAGATTCTGCTGTTAAGATTAAAGACGTTAATTGGTCCAGCCTCAAAGATTTAATTCCCTATCTATTTGAATTCCGTCTTCGTATAGGCTTGGCTGTTTTGTGCTTGATTGCTGCCAAGATCGCTAGCGTCGGCTTACCGTTTATTCTTAAAGCTATAGTCGATCAGCTCGACTCTGGTTTATTGGGCAGGGATTTATTGGGCAGGGGTTCATCTGGCTTAGCCTCCCTGTCTAGCAGTCTTACAACATCCACCATCCTGGTTTTACCCTTAGCATTGCTTATTGCCTACGGCACTGTTCGCTTCTCTAATGTGGTGTTTGGCGAATTACGTGACACTTTGTTCGGCCGTGTCACCGAGCGCGCTATGCGTAGGATCGGTTATAAAGTTTTTGCTCATTTGCACTCTCTGGATCTAGCGTTTCACCTCGATCGTCGCACTGGCGGACTCTCTCGGGATATCGAACGAGGGATTAGCGGCATTAGCTTTTTAATGCGTTTTATGATTTTTAACATCCTACCAACCTTTCTGGAAATTGGTATGGTGGTAGGCTTGTTGGCCTGGAACTACGATATCGGTTTTGCCCTGATTGTTATTGTTTCGGTAGTCACCTATGTGAGTTTTTCTATTGTCGCGACCGAGCGGCGAACCCATTTTATTCGACAAGCTAATGTTGCCGAATCTCGCAGCAGCACTCAATCAGTCGATAGCTTGCTTAATTTTGAAACGGTTAAGTACTTTACTAACGAAAAATACGAAGCCCATCACTACGACAATGAACTAGCTGAATGGGAAGTTGCCAAACGAAAAAATCGACTTACGCTATTTGCACTCAATGGTGGTCAGGCATTTATCATTGCCGCCGCCACTACGTCGGCAATGATTTTAGCCGCCAGCAAAGTGGTCGATCAATCAATGACTCTGGGCGACTTTGTGCTTATTAATGCGCTGATGATGCAAATATTTGTGCCACTAAACTTTTTAGGTTTTGTCTATCGTGAAATGAAAGGGTCGATGGCAAATATTCAAGCGATGTTTACTTTGTTAAAAGTTAAACCCACAGTAACCGATGCCAATAATGCAAAACCATTGAATATTTCTGACGGAAAAATAAAATTTGAGCACATCAACTTTTCTTATCATCCCGACCGGGAAATTTTAAAAGACGTCAGTTTTGAATTACCAGCAAAAACTAAACTTGCCATTGTCGGTAGTAGTGGATCGGGGAAATCTACCATTATGAAATTGCTGTTTCGATTTTACAATGTCGACAGCGGAACAATTCTTATTGATGACCAGGACATTAAAACCGTAACCCAGGATAGCCTGCGTAAAGCTATCGGTGTTGTGCCACAAGATACGGTGTTATTTAACAGCAGTATTTTTGACAATATTCAATACGGTAACGTTGACGCAAGCCGTGAAGACGTTTGGGCCGCTATTAAAATGGCCCACCTGGACGATTTTATTCGCCAATTACCCGAAGGTGAAAACACCATGGTTGGCGAGCGTGGGTTAAAATTGTCGGGCGGTGAGAAGCAACGCGTTGCTATTGCCAGAACCATATTAAAACGGCCACCCATTATTATTTTTGACGAAGCGACCTCATCGCTGGACAGCCATTCCGAGAAAAGCATATTAGCGGCCATCGATGAAATTGCCGCTAATCATACTAGTTTAGTCATAGCTCATAGGCTGTCTACCATTGTCGACGCTGATTCGATTATAGTATTAGACCAAGGTCGTATCGTCGAGCAAGGCACTCATGCTCAACTGTTGATGCAAGGTGGGAAATACGCCTTAATGTGGAACATTCAGCAGCAGACTTACAGTGATGATGAAGGTGCCCGTCAACCATCCATAGCCATAAAAGAAAATACAAACCCCTCAAAAGAATAGGCGCAGATGAACTAAAGTTTTCAAATTAACCGTTATTAATCAAGCACCACTATTCGATTTTTCCCTTGTGCTTTAGCCTGTAACAACGCTTTCTCTGCTCGATCAGATAACAGCTCACCAGAATCTCCCTGCTTCCATTCGCCCGCACCCAAACTGACTGTTATATTCAGCGGCTTACTGCCAAAGCGAAAAGGGCAAGCCTCAACGGCTAAACGGCAGCTTTCGATAACAGCCGAGGAGTCAACCAAGGTTTTACCGTGTAACAGTATAGCAAACTCATCGCTATCAAAATGAGCAAGGAAATCTGGCTCAACTATCAGTTTTTTTAATGCCTTGGCAATAATTTTTAACACTTTGTCTCCGGCGGTATTACCGAATTCAGCATTAATTTTCTTAAAGTTATCAATGTCCGCTCGAACTAACACCATCGGAGTTTGTTTCTTTGTCCAACGAAGTGCCTCCTTTAGCAACCGAAGTTCGTAGGCTTCTCGATTCGGTAGCTGAGTTAAACTATCGCGCATAAACTTCTCGCGCTGCCGGTCCAAACTTACAGATGCTTGTTCTGACTTCTTTTCTATCACAGAAATCTGCTCTGACACTTTATCTATACGACCGCAAAGTACAGTATTTTTACTTATCTGATTTTGACTTGCCTTCTCAAGAGATAAAACAAGACCATCTAGAGTTACTACAATCTTTTCTTTTAATTGCGTTAAATCGCTAACACTCTCAGTATCCTCTAGTAAATTACTCAACTGTGACGCGAGACTAGAACTTAATTGTTGAATAGACCCAGAGAGTTCTTGCTGATCATTACTTTGTGCGGAAATCAATACGGTTATTTCCTGTAACTGTTGATCAAGCGAATTCAAAAAAAGCCCAAACTCATTCTGGTCACGCCGTAGCGCTGCCGTTACAATCATTACCATGCCATCGAGTATCGAGGCAAGTTCCGGCCAATCAAAGCCGTTTTGCAAATCAATATATAATTGCTTTTCTACTGCTTGAGCCTCTGGTGGAACATCAATTTCGGCGAGTAAGCCCAACAAAATGGCTACAACCTCCGCACTGTAGAAATCGTCAGAATGTTTATTCGACTGCGATAATGGAGCGTCCGTCGATGCCATCTCTGGCTCTACCGTAGGGGAGCCAACGGTTACACTCATTGGCACACTTATTGGCGAATCTGTCTGCTCAATGTCATAAGATATCGTTTCACGCGTTTCTCTGCCGCCTGCCACTTTATCCGTGGATTTAGCTTTTATCGACGAACCTGGGGAGTCTCCGATCAGCTCTTTCACCGATTGAGTAAGCTGTTGTTCTGCCTCACTAAAGATGAGATCTTTTTTCTTTTTATTAAAACCAAAGGCTCGCTGCAACCAACCTTTGTTTGGAGAACTCTCAGCTACAGGCCTATTGCGTGCAGTCACTTCTTTCAAAACACTTTTTTGAATTCCACTCAAATGCTCTAAACAAAGATCTATCTCTACAAATTCTAACGAGTTCACCACGCTCTTCGACTTTCTTAATTGCTTCTCAATTTTTGCAATATCATTTCTCGCCTCTTTGTCGGTAGTGACTCGTTTTAATTGCTGTAGCAGCGCATGTAAAGCAAAAGCTATTCGTTGTGTCCGCAATTTTTTCGCTTCTCGCAACTCGATAGCTTTAGCATTAAGGGCATCCATCTGAATAGATAAGTGAGGAGAATCCGGGTCTTTTTTGAGACTATCGCGAAGCGTGGACAATACCGCATCTAACACTCTGTCCTGCCCCTGTGCTACAGATGTGATGTTCGTCATC
>JAJRPK010000104.1 GCA_024280785.1 Gammaproteobacteria bacterium | reverse complement strand
AAGTGCTGATCTTGCTGGTGGGTGTATAGCTAATGGTAGACGCTTCACCGTTCCGGTCAGTCTGGCTGATGAGGAAACCCAGCGCATTGTAGCTATTGGTCGTGGTTTTATTTAACGCATCGGTGCGAGATGTCACCAACCCACGAGTATCATGCACAAATTGTGTTTGCGCGCCCGCCTGATCGGTTAGCGAGGTCAGGTTTCCGCGATTATTGTAATCACTATCAATAATGGGTTGACTGCCGGTTTGTTGCGTATTTAACTGGCCCAAGCCGTCATAAGTGGGCGTTGTAATAATATTGCGCGCATTGGTGATGGTGTTAGGCAAGCCATCAGCACGATAAGCCGTTAGCACTTCATTATTCAATGCATCACGAACTCGGATAGGATGATGCCCAGCATCGTAGTCGGTTTCACTACTGTTATTCATCGGGTCGGTGCTGCGAATCAATCGCTGCTGCGCATCATACGTAAGTGTAGTGCTTTCACTATTCGCCGCAATCACTTCAATATGATTATTGGCATTATCATAAACGGCCTGGGTCATATTACCGAGACGATCCATCGCCATCTTGGCTTGACCCTGACCATCGAAAACCGTTTTGGTTTTATTGCCCAGCGCATCTTCTACCGCCACCGTGCGGCCACTAACATTGTAGTGGTAAGTGGTACGACTGCCATCGGGGGCTTCTTCTGACGAAGTAAAACCGCTGTAATGTAATTTATACAAGGCCGTACCGGATTGGCGCGGCGCAATTTGCGAGATCACGCGATCAAAGTCATTGTAGCTGTTGTTGACAATGGTGGTAGTCATGGGGTCAACCACGGTTATCAGCCGGAACAGGCTATCGTAAGTGTATTGCCAATTGGCGCCTTCTAAGGCGTTCACACTGGTTAAGTTATCGCCCGTGTGGGCATAAGACACCGAGCGCCCAGTGGAATCACCGACCGACGTAAGATTGTCTCCGGTATAGTTCAGTGTCAGGGTGCGATTATAGGCATCTTGAACTTGTGCCAGTTTGTCGCCACTGTAAGTAAACGTCAGAGCATTGCCATCGATATCGGTAATGGAGCTGATTTTGTTATTGCTATTAAATTTATGCACGGTGCCAAAACGCTCACGCAGTTCAAACGTGCCATCACCCAATTTTACCAACTCCGCCGTTTGTCCGGCAGGGGCAATAAAACTGCCGTCGGGAAGCAGGCTGTAAGTCGACGCTTGTCCACCGGCATTGACGGTTATCGACGTATTCAAGAGCTGGCCCACGGCCCAATCCGCCACCAAACTGCCAACAGCCCAATTCTTTAGACTAGGAAATATGGGTTCCATTAAACTACGAGCGATATGCGAGGCTACGATCATAGGTAAGGCTTGAAAAGAGCTTCCTTCACCTAAAGAGGATGTCACATCGCTGTGCTCACTGAGATAAATGTTGTAGTTGTGGGTCCAGCCACGCCCCAAACCGGCGGTATCTTGCGCCACCTGTTGACTGTCGTAATGGCGAGAAAAACCAAGCCCTCTGACACCCGAACCGCCGAGCGCCAGGTCGGTCATGCTTGATACAAACGCGCCACTGTTTAAATTCACCGGATCAAGGGCATAATTTTGGACGATGTTCGTCCGGGGAACAATCTCAGGAAAGTATTCCTGATAAGTCGTCGGTGGAGACAAGACTTGAGGCAAACTGGCAAAACCGCCATTCAAATCACCCCCGATAATCATACCTATGCCTTTGTCGTTGCCATTCACCCTATAGTTAATATAGCCAATCCCCGACCAGTCATTTAAGGTCACCGAGCCGTTCTCTGTCAGCAGCAGCGTTGAACCGGCGGCCACCAGCGTTTGAAAGTTATCCAATTGCGCGGTGGAGTAATTGACTAATTGAGGGCGTATTGATGCGTAGTTGCTGTTGTTGGCTAAAAACAGTTTGCCGCCATTTTGATTATTCAGGGCAAAAATCTTGATGGTGGAAATACCGGGATTACTGGCGCCTTGCAATTGCTCTAGCACACTGTGTTCCATCGCACTGGCCATTAAACTGTTGGTCTGGAACGCGCCTTCAACCGCGCTGTTGCTTCGTTTAGGAAAGGTACCTAACTGGGCTTTGACATCGACAAAATAGCCTTCTTCTTGCCCGACAATGCCAAACCGATGATGGGTCATACAGTGAAATTGGGTACTACTGCAAAGCATATCGAGCTTTAACTGGGTTTGCTGCAACCACGTTTGGCCAATCACATTCAAGGTTTCGGAATAAATTTCTGGCGATGTAGGTGCGGTGCCATCAAAACTCATACGACTTAGGCGGCGTTGGCGTTCGGCCAACAAGGTGCTGTTGCGATCACCACCAAAACCGGAAGCTAATACATACTGGCCATGCCGTACCAGATTGAAGGTGACTTGCTGATCGACAAACGTACCTCCACTGGCTGCATAGGGGTGATCAACGGTCACGACCAAATCATTCAGGTTGCCAGAAGGTGTACCCTCGGAGACCTGCAATACATCATCCAGATAAATTTCTGCCACACGGTTTTCTACCACACCAGTAATATCGACCACTTGCGGGGTGCCCTGAACCATACCGAGATATAAGGTGGTAAAGGTCAACTGGGCATTTTTGCGACCGGCTGATTGGCCGGAGCCGGTAAACCGGACACTGACGCTTCCCGTACCCCCGTTAGCGGGTAATGTTTGCGTACCACCGCCTGCGGTAAATTGAAACGCACTAGCGTTGGCGCCAGTAATCGTTGACTGAAGCTGAATGTCAACGGGGTTCGTATTGGTAAATGGCCCCCAAGTAAACGTAGGTCCGTTTGCACCCACCGCCACAGAACCAAAATCGACGGCGCCTGCCGGTGGATCGGGAATCACCGTCGCATTGGTGTAGCGAATACTCAATTTACGACCGGCAATGTCGGGCGCACTAAACATTGTATTAATGCCGCCGTGTTGCAGTTGTACCGTTGTTACATAGTTCGATGGAATACTTGACCAAGCGGGAAAGGTGGGGGTCGAGGATAATGGCAAGGCCACCGGTAATACGGTTGACTGGTCGGGAATAATGGTAAAGCCCCCCACGATCTCTTCGATACGATCATTGGGATAATTTTGTGTGAGGTAGTTTTTTAACTGTGTGGTGCGAGCCGATAAATACGAGGCAATCCCCGTGGTACTGAGATTTTGAATCGAGTTTGTTCCCAGCGTGCCACCGGCAGTGGCTAACAAGCTGGATTCGCTGTAGCCCATTGCCGTGTCTAAATTTATCGCAGCATGAGTGGCCAATAATTTAAATGCCGGGTCCAGCGAAACCATCGCGCTGTTAATCGTGACCTCTACCCACAGCCGGTCAAACTGTATCGTACTGCTAGTATGCGTGACAGGGACGCCGCCGTTAGAAAAGACATCAGCCATGATGTTCGCGTCTTGGTCGGTGCCTAGCAAGGCGGCCAAATCACTCATTTGCTGGTTGTTACTTTTTAGCACGGTGGCTTTGCCATAGCGAAAATTGGCGGTGAAACCGGCGGCACGTAAAATTTCTACCAACAAAGCGGCTTGGTCAAAGTCGTTACCGCTACGCTCATGCAAAGTCAAATACGCGCCTTTTAACGCTCCATAATAGGGGACATATTCAAAATGATTTCGCACATATTGATAGATCCGACGTGGATCGTTCTCTAACGCTTCGGCCAATGCCGTGTAATCGGAAGGGGTTGCAAATGCAGAAGAAGCCTGAAAAAGTGATTCACCTTCTTTAGGAGGGGTTGCCGGTATTGCGTCATAACGGCTGTCAGGAATACCCAATATTAACTGTGCATCTTCGGGTGATACTGCCTCGCCTTCGAGTTGATACCAACCGGGGTCAAGCAGTGTTTTGGACGGTGCTTGTAAAATTGCCTGCGGTACAACCAAACCCTCAGTTTGCGCCACGGCATCGGTTGCTTGGATGAGTGTTGTCGTTGCGATCACCGTTGCGGTCACCGCTGTAAACATCGTTGTAAACATCCCGGGAAGCATCGCATGGCGCGTTTTTACGCTGTAGTAACGGGCCACGACGAGCAAAACACCTAAGAAGCTCAAACCTAACCATGGCAACGCAGGCACATTAACGCCTTCGGGGGCATCGGCGATCAGCGGATTGGTCATATCGAGAAACTCTTGTAAATTATTGCGACCATCGTTATCGGGGTCTAACGCTGCATCGGTGGGGTCGAGCGGGTTTAAACCGTATTGATTTTCAAACAGGTCGGTCATGCCATCGTTATCGTCGTCGAGGTCGGCAAAGTCGGCTTGTAAATCACCATCGGTATCGGGGCTTTGGCTAATAGTCTCGCTGGTGATATTGCCCACGACATCGTGTGTGTAAGTGACCACCGGAGTGTCAGAACGCAGCACCGTTTGTAAGCGGTCTAGCTCGTCGTAACTGTAGCTAATCGTAACTTGCGCCCATAGTGAGCTTGGGGGCAGCAGCCCGCCTAAGACTAAGAGAGTTATGTGGATGATTGAAAATTTAGGGCGGACAGAGAATGCTGAAATCGAATGGGAGAAATGCATATCGCTACCTGAATATACTTATATTTAAAAAAGTAAATACGGTGCAATAGCAGATAAAAACTATTGTTGTTGTTCATACTCTATTGTTCCGTAATCTTGGTGGGTAATGGTCCTTCACTACTTTTTCACTACTTGTCGTCTCAACGCTACAGCGATGAATTATCTGTGCTATTGATTGGCACGCATGTTAAACGACATATTATATTTATTGGAATAATATTTTATATTTGCAACATATTTACATATATAAACTGACGATTAAAAACTACGAACGACATCAAACCATCGAAAGAAACCTGCCACTAGTTAACTAATCCGTTTTCGTCGACGATGAATAGTCTAGATCGGGCACGGAAACCTGGACTAACGAAGTAATGGCCGATCCGACCACGACTAAGCCGGCACCCACTAACACCCAGCTGTTCATTGGCTCTTGAACTACGTCGATAAAGGAGTATTTCGAAACGATTGAAGTGAACGCGATAGTCAGCACGGGGACAATAGGAAGTACCGCACCGATTCTAGAGGCATCCCAATGATTAAGTGCTTCTGAAAAACAACCGTAGGCCACTACGGTATTTAAACCGCAAAAAATTAATAATGCCCACTCAAAACCACTCAATTCTGATACTAGCCAAGGTTGCGCCAAGGGGTAAAAAAATATCGCCCCAATCACGCTAATCATAAACAGCAATTGTATCGACCCTATATATGGGGCCAATTGCTTTTGAGTAACGGCATAGGCCGCCCAGGAAATGGCAGCAAAGAACATCAACAGCATACCAATACCGTAGTCCTTTCCAGCCCCATCGCTTGCACCCTCGTATATCTCTACGATACGGAGATTAAAAAATAAAGCTAATCCCAAGATAAAAAGTAATACCCCCGCCAACTGAGTAACGGAAAAGCGCTCACCGAAGACAAGCACACCTGAGATTAAGAAAAGTATGGGAGCGAGCTGTGTAAGTACCTGAGCTCCGGCCGGCGACATTCGATCAAGAGCTAATAAATATAAAATGTAATTAAATGCCAACATCATTCCGGCAAACAACACTTTAGTGGCTATCATGCGATGCTGTAAAATTTTAATATCGGCAAGAGGGGTCTTAAAAATTACGACCGGTAATAAAATAACGGTGGCAAAAAAAAAGCGGTAAAATGTTAATGTCACTGGATCAAGTTTATGTAAGACACCGACGAGCGCAATCGGCAACATCCCCCACCAAATACAGGTTGTCAACGTCAAGGATAAACCTAGCCTCCATCGTCCTGAAGTTCCCACCCGCTTAGCTACTGGTGCAGCCATGGGTATGGCCACTGGTTTTGTCATTGTTTATTCCGCCGGGAAATATTGATAGCTCTTAACCATAAAAGAGCAAAATAAAAAATAAGTCACATATGTAATACTATTAGTGTAATCCTTTTAGGGATAACGACCACCTTATCCGCAGTTAGCTTGTTAAATCTGAGACTGTTCACACAAATTTAGCCATTACTCACTTTGCTTCCATCACCTGCACACCAAATGTACATTTAATGCCCCAACCTTAAATCATTGGGTTCGATTAGTGCTGGTATCCGAGCGATAATGGTGTAAATTAACACACTCAACTAAATAGCCCATTCCATAAAAACCATAAAGAGAATTTGTATGTCCGGAGTTTACGATTTAAATTTTAACCTTGCCAATGGCGAAGCCCAAGCCATGCAAGACTATAAAGACAAAGTACTATTAATCGTTAACACAGCTAGTAAATGCGGCTTTACCCCTCAATTTGAGGGTCTTGAAGATCTCAATAAAAAATTTGCAGATAAAGGGCTAGTAGTTTTAGGCTTCCCCTGCAACCAATTTGGCAAACAAGACCCCGGGTCAATGGGTGAAATTACTGAGTTCTGCCAGCTTAACTACGGCGTCAGTTTTACAATGGCTGAAAAAGTTGAGGTTAACGGCGGTCATGCACACCCTCTGTTCAAGTATTTAAAATCAACCGCCAAGGGGATACTGGGCTCTGAAGGCATCAAATGGAATTTCACCAAATTTTTAATCGACCGTGAAGGTAACGTAGTAAAGCGCTTTGCACCGACAGTTAAGCCATCCGATATCGCTAAAGAAATTGAGGGGCTACTGTAAAAGCACAGCGTTTACTGCAGCTCTCAACGTAGCTCTACGCCACAAGATGTACAGGTTTTTGGTAGATAAATTAAGCCCTCTTTGCCACGAGGAGACTTTGAACACTTAGGGCAGCGATAAATTTTATCTACATTAAAAATCCAAATAAAAAATAATATCAAAATGGGAATAAAAGTCTGCTGATAAACCCCCGCTTGCTTAGAAAAATAAAGACTCAAGCCTATTATCAATGCCATCATTATATTGACACAGTAAAACCAAATGGCTCGTTGCTTAAACCGTCTTTTAGTTTCTGTTGCGTCCATAGAAGAATTGAGCATTGGTATTTTAATCACTCGCCCGTTCAGCGTGCGGCCACTCCTTGATATGTATATCTTGCTTAGCGTATGGAATCTCTATGTTATTTTTGGCAAACAGTTTATAAATCGTTGAATTAATTTCATGCGAGATACGACCTCTATCCTGTGGCCGCTCAATCCAACACATTAAGTTATAGTCCAAACTTGACGCACCAAACCCACGTAACCGAACTCTGGGCGCGGGAGAAGTACACACTTCGGTATGTTCGTTGCCGACTTGCATCAATAAGTCGTATACACGATCGATATCTGATCCATAAGCCACGCCGACAATAATGCGAATTCGCATTTGCGACGAAGGACCACCACTTTCATTAATAATTTTCGCACTAGCAATAACACCATTGGGTATAGTAATTTCTACATCGTCACGCGTGAGCAATCTCGTACTACGTAAACCTATAGCACATACTTTACCGCGCTCACCCGAGTCCAGGTTAATGTAATCGCCAATGTTATACGGCGAGTCAGCGACAATAAAAAAACCGGAAAACAAATTGGCCAGCGTATCTT
>JAJRPK010000103.1 GCA_024280785.1 Gammaproteobacteria bacterium | reverse complement strand
GGGGTTAACGACAATAAGATCGTAGCGATCGGAAATGGAGTCAAATAAATCAGATTGTAACAACCTGGCGCGTTCACTCATGCCGTGTTTAGCGATGTTTCTTCTCGCTACCTCCAACGCATCTGTCGATAAATCTACTAAATCAGCACGAGCCCCGAGGTGCTCAATGCAGGCTAAGCCGATACAGCCGCTACCGGTACACATATCCAGAACGGTATTAATTTCCGATCTGGCCCAGGGATGGAAACGTTGTTCAATAAGTTCTGCAATCGGGGAACGGGGTATCAGCACGCGCTCATCGACGATAAAAGCCATTCCAGCAAACCAGGCTTCACTGGTAATATAAGGCAAGGGCACGCGATCAACGCAGCGGGTTTCAACCATTTGCAAGATCAAGTGTCGTTCTTTCTTGGTTAGAACAGCATCTAGCACGCGTTCGTCGGCATCGGACGGAAGATGGAGCAAGTGAAAAATTAACGAGACAGCTTCATCCCATGCGTTATCGGTACCGTGACCGTAGAATATTTGAGCTTGAGTGAAACGACCCATACTCCAACGAATATAGTCGCGTATTGTGGTAAGGGTTTTTAATAGATTGTCTTGGTTTTCCATCCGCCGTATTCTACTCGGCAATTGCTAATTAACCAAACCAGTAACGGAGTAACGTTTTTATGAACCCTAATGTTCATGCGCAACAATTAACAAAGGAATCTTATCTTATGGGGTTCAGAAAGCTGTTGTTTACTCGAGTAAAACTAACGCATTAAATTCCACCTAATAAACTATCGAAGTCTATTAGGCGAAGAGAGAATACGCACTGTTTCACTTTTAATAAGTCTGTAATCGCTAGAAAGTTAGCTGGGCTCTGGCTCTAAATTCATTCCCGTCATTACGACTGTCGTTATCTTCAGCATCGGTATAGCTCAAGCCAAATCTGACATTGTTATTGGCATACCAGTTTACCCCTAACCCCCACGCTGAAGCATTTGTCTTGCCCAATTCGACGTCACTGTAATTTCCATCACCATCTTCATACCTCGCGACCAGCTCCCATGCGCCGCCTTGGTCGGCGGGCTTTACTCGCTTGAATATGCCATTTTTATAAGGTCGAGACTCGCCGGTTAAGATGTAGCCTAGCTGTAGGTAATAACCATTATCGCCACCGGAAGCGTCAACATATTCGGTTTGAAAATGTAGTGACCCCATCGTATGGGCAAACTCAAATCCAATAGCCTCTAGACCGTTATCCACATTTTTATACGCTAAACCTAAATGTGTAACCCCGTTATCAGAACGACTTAGGACGTAACTGACCCGTGAGGCAAGACCAAAGTCATCATTGTTTTTAGCCCCACTATCGACTTCAAACGCAGCAACCGCATAGGTATACCCGTCTCCGGTTGCCGAAAATACCACTCCGTCTTCGCGGCCGATGGCGTAAAGCTCACTGGCAGCCGACCGTTCCAGAAAAGTAATGTCTTTTGAACTCGTTAGTTGCTCCAAACCAAAAGGCATTTTCTGGCGCCCTAAGGTTACGATCTTCTTTTGACCGAAGCCGTTATAACGAATGTAAAGATCCTCAGCACCACTTTTATCGATATTAAACTGCGCTTTAAATGACCATTCTTCTATTTTGCCCGCGACGAATAGTCGGGCTCTGCGGGTATCAAATTGATCTTCATTGGCCCTACCATTAAGCTCAGCACGGTTGTAGTCGTATTGGATGCGACCCCCGAGTTGTACAGAGTATTTTTTATCGGTGGTCGACACCTTCAACCCTCCCTTGGTTTGAATAAGCAAATCGGCCCCATCACTGGTAACAGTCCCTGCCAGAATAGTCGTTGACAATAGTGAACTGATGGCCAATGTTATGGCGCTTAATGGCTTGAGTGGGTATAGCATAAATTACTCCTGTGTTTTCGTCGGTGAATCTAGCCGTGACCACGACCGAAATCAGGCGATTTTTGTCTCAATAATTTGATCTTTGGCTATCTGGTATCGATACCGTAGATGCAGCGTTCTATGCTAGGACATAAATAATACTTTGTGTGACTTAAGCTTGGGGAATTAATAACAGCTTGGCGAATTAATAACTTTGAAAAACTATTTACGCGAATAAAAAAAGCACTATAATCGCGCAAAACTGACAACTCCGTGAGATAACTTATGGCAGGCAATCCTTTTACCAACTTATTTGGGCAATCACCCATTCGACCTATACAAACGCACATGGAACAAGTGCACGACTGCTCTGAGCAACTCGTTCCGTTTCTCAAAGCGACGCTCGAGAACGATTGGGACAAAGCGCTAGAAGTACAACAGCTTATAAGTGCGCTGGAGGCAAAAGCTGATGTACTGAAAAAAAATCTTCGACTTAACCTTCCCAAAAGCCTTTTAATGCCTGTTCACCGTTCTGACTTGCTCGACCTTATTACGAGGCAAGATCGCTTGGCAAACTGTGTCAAAGACATTGCCGGTATTATGCTGGGTCGTAAAATGCGAATCCCCCCTTCTTTGGCCGATATTATGCTGGAATATGCACAGGGGGCTGTCGCAACATCTGCTCAAGCCGTTGTCGCCATTAATGAGATGGATGAATTACTGGAAACCGGCTTTCGAGGGCGTGAGCTCAACATCGTCGAAGCACTTATTGTTGAACTCGATCGACTAGAACATAGTAACGATAAAATTCAAGTTCAAGTCAGAGCGCGACTCTTTAAGCTCGAAGCCGACATGCCTCCTGTTGACGTTATATTTTTATATAAAATAATCGACTGGATCGGTGAGCTAGCAGACCGAGCGCAAAAAGTGGGTTCAAGAATGCAATTGCTTATTGCACGGTAGTGCTCGACTAAACGTTAGTAACTTTTCTTTTAGCTGCGTTTATTTGCAAGAATTAATTTGCCACAACACAGCATAGGCTTCCACAGGTTTACAGGTAATTTCATATGCAAGTTATTGCAGAATACGGCAACATCCTACTCATTATGGCCTGTTGTTTTGGTTTTTTTATGGCTTGGGGCGTGGGTGCAAATGACGTTGCTAATGCCATGGGTACATCGGTGGGAGCAAAAGCACTTACCGTTAAACAAGCTATTCTCATCGCGATGATTTTTGAATTTGCCGGCGCCTACCTCGCGGGTGGAGAAGTGACCTCGACCATCCGCAAAGGGATTCTTGACCCCATGATTCTGGAGAATTCGCCAGAGCTGCTAGTTTACGGGATGATGGCCGCTTTGTTAGCGGCTGGCACTTGGCTGATGATTGCCACCGCTTTTGGCTGGCCAGTATCCACCACGCACTCTATTGTTGGTGCTTTAGTCGGCTTCGCTGCCGTAGGTATTTCTGTCGATGCGGTAAATTGGCCCAAGTTAGGGCAAATTGTCGCTAGCTGGGTGGTGTCACCGGTTCTCGCTGGGACCTTGTCATTTGGACTGTTTATGAGTGTTCAAAAACTCATTCTCGATACCAAAGATCCTTTTCTTAACGCTAAAAAATACATCCCTTTTTACATGTTTGCTGTTGGCTTTATGCTATCGATGGTGACCCTTATCAAAGGTCTAAAACACGTCGGTATTAATCCAGACTTTGGCTTTGAATCTACCTTTGCAAATGCGCTTCCTGTGGCCATTGCTATCGGTTTGGTTGTTGCTTTAATCGGGAAAGCCATGATCCACAAGATAAAGGATGACCCTATTGCAGCAAATCTTAATCGCTTCGGAAACGTAGAACGCATATTTGCAGTGCTCATGATCTTTACCGCGTGCGCAATGGCTTTTGCCCATGGTTCTAACGATGTCGCTAATGCTGTTGGTCCTATCGCCGCTGTTGTCGGCATCATTAGTAGTGGTGGTGCCGTGGCAGCTGAATCTGCCATGCCCCCGTGGATTTTACTATTGGGAGGCGGAGGTATTGTACTTGGCCTGGCGACCTACGGATTTAAAGTAATGGCCACGATTGGCCGCAAGATTACCGAGCTAACACCCAGCCGCGGTTTTGCCGCTGAACTGGGAGCGGCTACCACCGTCGTGTTAGCGTCGGCAACGGGGTTACCCATCTCGACAACCCATACCTTGGTGGGCGCGGTTTTAGGAGTCGGATTAGCGCGAGGAATCGGTGCGCTCAACCTGCGAGTCATCGGTACTATATTTATGTCTTGGATCATCACACTGCCAGCTGGCGCTGGGTTAGCCATTTTATTCTTTTTCTTCTTTAAAGGTATGTTTAGCTAGATTGACAATATTATTCTACGCTAGCCAATAGTAAACCACTTACTATTGGCCAGGTTTGTACTGCAATATCTTTAAGGTATTGGTCGAACCGCCCTCTCCCTGCATATCTCCGCAGGTTATGACCACTCTTTTACCGGGCTCTAAACTCCCACGCATTGCAATCAATTTCATCGCCTCTGCCCAAATGTCTTCTACTTTCATCATATCAAAATATAATGGAATAACGCCTCGGTACAGAGCCATACGACAACAGGTTGACAAGTGCCTGGATATTCCATAGATCGGCAACATTGAACTCAGTCGCGAGGCTAATAATGGCGTCGTACCCGACTCGGTTAAGCAGACAATCGCGCTGATATCATTCAAGTGGTTAGCCGCATACATTGCTGCCATAGCAATGCTCTCGTCCATAGAATCAAAGATGCGATCGACGCGATAACTCGATTGCCGCATAGAGGGGTGCTGCTCGGCGCCCAGTGCGGTTTCAGCCATCGCTTTAACCACTTTAGCCGGATATTTACCGGACGCCGTTTCACCCGATAGCATTACCGCATCGGTTCCATCTAAAACCGCATTGGCGACATCAAAGACTTCGGCTCTAGTAGGCACGGGATGGTTGATCATCGACTCCATCATTTGTGTTGCCGTTATCACCGGTTTGTTCGCCTTTCGCGAAAGTTGAATAATTTTTTTCTGCATGCCGATCAGTTGTGCATCACCGATTTCAACTCCCAAGTCTCCCCGCGCGACCATAACGCCATCTGCTGCGTCTATAAGGGATTTAAGTCGCTCTTCCGTTGCTACCGCTTCAGCGCGTTCGATTTTTGCAATAATTTTTGCGCCGCAGTTTGCCTTTGCCAAGGCATCACGAACGGGCAATAAATCCTCTGCGCAACTAGGAAAGGACACGGCAACGTATTCGAGATTCAATGAAATAATAACTTGTAAATCGGCTAAATCTTTTTCGGTTATTGCAGCGGCTGACAAACCCCCACCCAGGCGATTAATTCCTTTACGCGATTTTAAAATCCCTGCTTGTACCACGCGACATTCTACATCTTGATCTCTAACTTCTGTTACAGCTAAGCGGATTAGCCCATCATCCAGTAGCAGTGTGTCACCGCTATAGACTGATTTTGGTAATGGTTTATACGTTACGTACACGCGATCTTTAATACTGTCAGCCGTATTTTCGTCCGTAGTGAGTATTAATGTTTGATCCGGTATCAGTTGTTTTTCGTCAGTTTGTAAATCACCTATGCGGATCTTAGGTCCTTGCAGATCTCCTAACAGGCCCACGTGTCTTTTTCGATTATCCGCAAGTTCACGAACGATTCGTGCATTCTGTGAGTGCTGCTCATGACTGCCATGCGAAAAATTCAATCTAAAAATATTTACACCGCTATCCAAGAGCTCGCCAATCACTTCAGGACTGCTAGAAGCGGGACCAAGAGTGGCTACAATTTTTGTTCGTCTCTTGCGGATATCTTGAAGTGTCATGAATACCTGTTATCTCTGTTGTCATGTTAGCTAAGCACATAGCTTAGCTTTTTCCAGATGGCATGGCGAATCATTGAATACAAAGCGTAAACTATTTACTAGCCTAAACGTAAAATATGACAAGCTTACACGCGAAAACGCCACTTAAAAATCTCTGTACAAGTAAAAATCGACTAAACTTATACCTCGTATCAAGGTTCCCATTAACCAAGCCTTAGCACCCAATTGAAGAAGCCCCGATGAATGAATAATTTCTCTGTTCCTCTTCCTTTGCTAGTTGCCGATATTGGCGGAACTAATATACGTTTCGCTCTTGGCGACGACTCAGGCCAAGGCAACCTTAGCTTGAGAGCTGATAGCGGTATTTCATTACATCATATCGAAGAATTCACGCTTGACGATGAGCAAAGTCTCGATCAATTGGTCAAGCAATATCTGAACAATAAGAACAGCACCATAAAATCTTGCTGCTTTGCCATTGCTGGCCCACTGATCGATGGTCAAATAAAAATGACTAATCATGACTGGGAAATATCTACTGGTTATCTCAATGCTTTGTTAAAGATTGATTGCAGTATAGTGATCAATGATTTTGAGGCGATTGCTTACTCGGTACCGCATTTGAATAATTCACAGCGGATTAAAATTGGTGGCGGCACGGCTGACAGTGACGCACCCATTGCCGTTCTAGGGCCTGGCACAGGTCTTGGCGGGGCCCAACTTATTCCCATAAAGAATACCAGGAAATCCAGCTTTCAAGTAATTGCCTGCCAAGCAGGCCATGTCGCTCTCGACCCACAAACAAATTTAGAGCAGGATATTTTTAATTTCTGGCGCAGGCAAGACTGCCGTATAAATCGTGAATTTTTTATTTCTGGCATAGGAATAAAGCGGATTTACGAGGCGATAATAGCTATCCACAGTTCCGCAACTGACACGCGGAAAAACAATCTTAGTCCCGCCGAGATTCAACAGAAAGGCTGTAGTAAAAAAAATCTAAATCACATCGATAAACAAACTGAATACTGCCGAGAGACAATGCTAACGTTTTGCCGATTACTCGGTAGTGCTGCGGGGGATCAAGTCCTATCGACGGGTGCGCGTGGAGGTTTAATATTAGCGGGAGGAATCCTCCCTCGTTTTGCTGATTTTCTTATCGACAGTGACTTTCGTAATCGGTTTGAAGATAAAGGCCAAATGTCTGAACATAACCGTTTAATACCAACGCAACTTATTCTGGAACCACAACCTGGCTTACTCGGCGCTGCCGCCTGTTTATATTATTCTTAGGCTCAGGTCTAATCACAATTTCAACGAAACTATTGGGATAGTTTTTCTTGTAAGCTGTTGCAATTACTACCGAGGCACTTGAAAGCAACACTAACGAAATATCTATGCCAAAAAAATGAAACCGTGAGCGAAACGGGTTAGACTAAACCTATCATCTCGACAATTCCATGCGCGTGCCCCGCAGTATATCCACCGTCGATAACCAAGTTCTGCCCAGTCATATAACTAGAATCTTCTGAGGCTAGAAAGTATGCGCCACCTGCAATTTCGTCAGGGCGGCCAAAGCGACCCAATTTCGATTGAAGGAGTATTGATTTCCGCACTTCGTCCATACCCTCTATGTACAATACAGATTGAAGCATCGGAGTATCAATAAAACCAGGGCAAATACAATTACAGCGAATACCTATACGGCCGTAATCAATAGCAACATTTTTTGTTAAAATAACCACTCCACCTTTCGCTGCATTATAAGCCCCACCACCTTCAGTGCCGACAATTCCCTCTATGCTGGCGATGGTGATAATACTGCCGGAACGTTGTGCAATCATAGTATCTAAAACAGACTTTATCGAAATCGCTGTGCCATTAAGGTTGATATCTATAACCCGACGCCAAGCATCAATTTCTATCATATTCAAAGGCCCGGCTTCGCCGACACCGGCAGCCGTTACCAAGGTATCGATTCGACCTAGTTTCGCTGTCGTTTCAGCCGCAATAGCAAATTGTGCTTGCTCGTCGGTAACATCTGCTCGATGGAAAACTGACTTAGGAGATAACCCGGTAACTTGATTCCAGGCTTCACTAGGAGTTAAATCTATGCCAACGATAATCGCACCCTCAGATGCAAATCGCATAGCGGTCGCTAAACCTAGGCCAGAAGCTGCTCCGGTGATTATGGCCACCTTCCCTTTGAATGCTTGTGATGAACTCACCATATCGTTACCTTCTTAATTTAGGCGGAAGCTAAGATGTAAACACATCGTTAATGATGGGCTTACACTTTTTTCAATATTTTAAACCACTGGTAAAATTACTTAGGTTAAATCGCATTCATCGTGAGCAGTAATATTATAGGTAGATGTTTAGCTGTGGGCGCGAACTGATATTATGATCAATTCAAAATAAAACGGCCTATTGCAATAGCATACCGCTTTGAATCTGGTGCAGGCCGATTAAAATCCAGGGCAGGTATGGACGCTCCGCTGATGTCAAACGATACAGCTTCCTGCCCCTAATTTAAATGAAAAGGCCGCTTCCTTTCCTTGAAGCTCGTTGCTGTCCCATTCAAATCCCTATAGACTTTGTGACGGACAAAACGCTAGCCACTTTGGGAGACCTATTAATGAGAGTCTTTGTGACGGGTGGAACCGGCTTTATCGGTTCCCATACATGCCAGCAAATACTCGATGCCGGCCATAGCATTAAACTGTTTGTGCGCAATAAGGCAAAAGCGAAGGCCATCTTTGGCGGCAAGGTGCGATCGGTAGTGACCGGCGATATCTGTAACGTAAATGATGTCAAGAAAGCGCTGAAGGGCTGTGACGCGGCGATTCATATGGCCGCGATGGTATCGACCGACAAAGGTGATGCAGAAAAAATCTATAAAATTAATCTCGCCGCAGCGAAAAATGTTTTAGGGCAAGCAGTAGAATCTGGCTGCAAAAAAATCATTCATGTCTCCAGTGTCACAGCGATATACAATCCCAAAGCCAAAAAACTAAGCCACACATCACCTTTAGGTGTGGCAAAAAATGCCTACGGCCGTTCAAAGGTCGACTGTGAACGCTACGCGCGCGAACTACAGGATGATGGTGCGCCACTTCATATTACCTATCCGGCCAGCGTCATTGGTCCCGACACGCCTAACCTGACAGTCCCACACGAGGGCGTCATTGCTAACTTATACGGGATAGGCTTGAACATGCCCAGTGGTGCTCAATACGTCGATGTGCGAGACGTCGCGCAGGCGCACGAAACGCTTCTAAGCAAGGACCTTAAGCCAGGTCGCTACCCACTGGCTGGCCACTATATTAGTTGGAAAGAGTTATACGCAAAAATTGAAAAACTCAGCGGTCGCAATCTCGTCACCATCCCCATTCCGGGTTTTACCATGCGCTTGATTGGCCGCACGGTCGACGTTCTTAATCCGCTGTTCGAAGCCAATACACCCATTACCCACGAGGCCATGGTCTATGCCACTAAATGGATCAAGATGGACAGTAGCAAGTCCGAAAAAGAGTTAGGGCTCAAGTTCAGACCGTTCGAAGGTTCTTTGATTGAAACGATTCAATGGTTAGAGCGTGAAAACTATATCACGCGTGATCAGGCGGGGCTCTTGTCTCGGCATAGTAAAAGATAATTTCAAACAAAAAAGCAAAAACGACACAAAAACGGGGCGACCTGGTTAAACTACCCCGGACGGGTGTCATATGCCCGCCCATTCATCTGGATTAACCTCACCTTGTCAAGCCATCTCATGGCCGGTGAAGCCGTAAATAGTTGTGCTGCCAAGAAAAACTATAGTCGTACGGTAGCACCTAAAAATAACCGCTTACTTGAAGTCTTGATGTTCAAATTAGTAGGAAGTGCATCATCGGTTTCATCGTCTTCATAAGTAACTGACAACGCCACTTCGTCAATTATGAACCACTTAATACTCGCTGTTAATTTTGCATAATCAACATCATCCGATTTTAGTCGACTGGTAAGCAGGTTAATTCCGACCTTATCGTGGGGATAAACTGAAACCCCCAAGCTCATCGAAGTACCCTCTGACGCATCATTAAACCTTATGTGCCCCGCCGAAACCTCCAATGCTAAGCTCGAACCCTCTTCTGCCATAGCCAGCCAGCGAGAACGTAATTGCCATTCTTCGTTATCGTCTAACTGAACGCGTGGCCCCGCCCAATAAACCTCGTTGTCGTGGTACTCAATGCTTAGCAGGGTGTTTTTACCAACGTATACTCCGGTTCCAAGCGTATAATTTGTTGCCGAATCATCGTTAATGTCTCTCTCATTAACTTCGAGGTTAAACACCAATGAACTGACCGCGATGGTTGTTCCGTATCGAACTTCCTGAACATCCAGAATAGAGTCTGCCCAAGGGTCGCCGTATGAAGCATAAATACTAGAAGCCCTTTCTATATAAGCTGCCTCAGCCAAAGGCCCATTACTGGTATCTACCCCCCCAAAATAATATTGCCCGCTAAAAGACGAGCCACCGCTATCTGTTACGCGCTTATCATCTCCGCTTCGTATGATCACTTCATTTTCAAATGACCCATCTAACGTGAACGCGCCGCTAAATTCAGCGTTATAGTTATCGTCAGCCCAAGAATTGCCACCTAACGCACAGAAAGCTGAAAGCAACATACCTTGTGTTATTTTTTTCATAAACTCAATTCTCCGATTGAAAAAATTTATTTCGAATGATTAATTTTACCCGTTCAAAGCTCTTTGTTTACCTACTATTAATTAACTTTTATAGCTCAAATTACTTTAATCGTTTGTTCAGCAATTTTTTGGGCCCAAATTTTTGGCCCTGTGATATGTACCGACTCGCCTTTTGAATCAACAGCAACCGTAACGGGCATTTCATCTAATTCAAACTCATAAATTGCCTCCATTCCCATCTCTTCAAAGGCAACGACGTGAGATTTTTTAATGGCTTGAGCTACTAAATAGGCAGCGCCTCCAACTGCCATAAGATATACGGACTGGTGATCCCTTATCGCATCAATAGCCTCGGGACCACGTTCGGCCTTTCCAATCATGCCCAATAAGCCGGTTTCTTGAAGAATGGTACGAGTAAATTTATCCATCCTCGTTGCAGTTGTCGGGCCAGCGGGCCCAACAACCTCATCGCCAACGGGGTCAACAGGGCCCACGTAATATATAAACCTGCCTTTTAAATCGACAGGAAGAGGCTCTCCTTTTGCAATCATCTCGACTAATTTTTTATGTGCAGCATCACGCCCTGTCAGCATTTTTCCGCTGAGTAATAGTGTTTCACCTGGCTGCCAGCTTTTGACATCATCATTGGTCACTGTATCCAAATTAACTCGCCTTACACTATCGCCGATTTCCCAGCTGATGTCAGGCCACTCTGCTAGTTTAGGAGGCTGTAACGCGACAGCGCCGGATCCATCTAAGGTGAAATGGGCATGGCGAGTTGCCGCACAATTCGGAATTAGAGCTACGGGTTTATTGGCCGCATGAGTCGGATAATCAAGAACTTTAACATCCAGTACGGTTGTTAAACCGCCCAGGCCCTGGGCTCCGATACCCAAGCGGTTAACCTTATCGAATAATTCCAGACGCAATTCTTCTGCCCGATTGCTTGCACCTCTCGCTTTCAAATCCTGAATATCGATTGGCGCCATGAGAGATTCTTTAGCCAATATCATCGCTTTTTCAGCCGTACCGCCAATGCCAATTCCGAGCATACCGGGAGGGCACCAACCTGCTCCCATTTTGGGTAGCTGCTCTAATACCCAGTCAACAATAGAATCCGACGGGTTTAACATCGCAAATTTCGATTTGGCTTCAGAGCCTCCTCCCTTTGCTGCGACTTGAACAT
>JAJRPK010000102.1 GCA_024280785.1 Gammaproteobacteria bacterium | reverse complement strand
TCATCAGACTGATAACCGGTCAGTCGTTGCTCGGAGGCATTGATTAAAAACCCTTCGCGGTCCATACCAAAAGTACCTGCACGGGAGAATACAACGCCGCCACTGCTATCATTGAGACGAAAAAATCCTCCACCCGAGATGGCCAGATCCAGATTGTTTTCGGTAAAATTAACTTCACCCTGAGTATATTGTTGACGCACGTTGGTAACGCGTACACCTTCGCCGGTAGAGTTTTTTGAAACACCCAGATCAGAGGCTGCGTACACATCCGCAAATTCCGCGCGGGAGCGTTTAAAACCATTAGTGTTTGAGTTGGCAATGTTATTGGAAATAACTTCCAGATCCGCGGTAGCGGCGTTCATACCTGTAACGGCGACTTCAAATGACATAGTAGTCCTTTATAGAGCTTAAATTATAATATTGTTAAGTAACCATTCAGCATATCATCTCGTCATTCAGGCCATTGATTGGCCTTGTTCTCTATGACTTTCTGATATCTTTACCTATAAAACAGTTAATAGTTACTATTATTCTTAATACAATCGTTCAACGATCATCCAATTTGATTAATCGAAGAGAAATCATGCTTTTGACCGTCTATCGTGTTGACTGTTATGTTTCCTTCTTTAAAACCAACGCTGTCTATTTTTGAATTAATGAGCGTTGTTGCTGTCTGTGTTTTACCGTCTTCCATCAAATACTCTGCGCGAAACTCATAGTTTCCATCTGCAGCCTTTTCTCCCTCTTCATTTTCTCCATCCCAAGAGAATGCTTGCTGTCCTTTAGATTGATTTTCAAGATCTATTTTCTTAATAATTGTGCCACTGCTATCGTAAACACTAACCGTGGCCTTACTGGTACTTTGAGGTATATCAATTGCACCGCTGATTTCTGTTACTTCATCGCTTAGCGTGGCTTTATTGGCTTCCATTAATACGCCCTTGCCAATCAAACCTGCTGCTGACAAGGCTTGAGTTGAACCGAAAGAGGTTGCCATATTGTCGAACGATTCATTTAAATCTCCTATGCCAGAAACCGTACTAAATTGCGCCATCTGACCAAGAAAATCTCCATTCTCCATGGGCTCCATCGGGTCCTGATGCTTTAACTGGGTTGTCATGAGCAACAGAAAGTCATCTTGCGCAAGAGAATTTGGGTCTTCATCCTTATCTTTTTTCTCGTCGAGTTTGTACTGCTCGTAAATATCCTGTTGTACGGCTAAATTTGAATTGATTTCATTCATGATTATTCTCCTAATCTCAGTGTTCGAAGTAACATTTCCTTTGAGGTATTAAGCACCTCAATATTATTTTGATAACTGCGAGATGACGAAATCATATTGGCCATTTCTTCGGCGATGTCGACATTGGAGTCAAACACATAGCCTTCTTCGTTGGCCATTGGGTGATTGGGTTCATAGCGCATGATATGCTCTGCATCGCTTTCTACTACGCCTAGCATTTCTACGCCCACGCCCTGTTCCGTGGGAGCGAATCGGTCTTTTAGCATTGCAGAAAAAACCGCATGGCGTGCGCTGTACGCATCCTCTTTGTTTCCGGATACCGTGTTCGCATTTGCGATATTGCTGGAAGTTAGATTCAAGCGCATTGACTGAGCGCTCATACCGCTACCAGCAATATCGAATACATCTAAAAGAGCCATGTTTATTCTCCTCGCAAGGCTTTAACTACGCCGCTGATTTTGCTGTTAAGAAAATGCAGTGTGGCCTGATAGTGAACGTTATTGTCCGCAAACCGAGTTTGTTCAAGGTGCGTGTCTACCGTATTGCCATCTAATGATGCCTGTAGTGGATTACGGTATTTAAGTTCGGCAGCGCTACCTGCTTGACTCGTTATATCAATATGTTGTGCATGCGTTTTATGAATGCGTGCACTACCATTATTTTTGGTCTGGTTTAAAACAGACTGAAAATCAAGATCTCTAGCTTTATAGTTCGGTGTATCAGCATTTGCCATGTTGGCAGCTAAGACACTGCTTCGCTGAGACCGTAAGATCAGTGCTTGAGCATGTATTCCAAAAAGCTGGTCAACGGGGTTTGGCATCTGTGCGTCCAATAATTAGTTATCAAGAGAATATTTTGCAAGGGATATGCCATGTTGAGGTATTGAAGGATAAAGCGGGGCTAATTGCCGGACGAATGGCCTAAAGTTTACATAGCCTATAGTTCAGCAAGAGGCGCTTCACACGCAGGCGTGGTCTAAAAGTATGGACTCGGTCTAAGAAAATTTGCAGGTGAGGTGGCAAAAATACGAATACTTGCCGTTATTAGTCTTTGCGTTGCCGTAATGGTCTGCCAATATTCAGTAATACTTCAGCACGAACAGCTACATGGATGTAGGTGGATAGAGTAACGCAGGATCAGTTTCCGAGAGGACAGCGTTCATGAAAAAAGAATTAGGAATGAACTCATTGATAATAAAAATACGCCCAATGTAAGCTTATCAGGCTTTTGATTTTTATAGTTGTTGTTGGCCTGGGAATTGCAGGGTGTGTATTAAGTGACTTTAATCGACATAATTTTGTCGGTTAGCAGATTTAGGAATGTAAGCACTAAACCAGGGGATGGTTTTGAACGTTAGGATATGTCTATACATCATCGTTATGTGGTTTCTTCTAACCCATAGTGTTTGGGCAGAAGAGCATCAGTCGCATGAGTCGATTCGACTCGCGGTAGAGAAGTTTGTGCTCGATGAATCGAATGATTCGCAAGATATAGAATCAATCATTAATAATCTAGATGCCC
>JAJRPK010000101.1 GCA_024280785.1 Gammaproteobacteria bacterium | reverse complement strand
CGGTCCGGGGCGGGGTTCCGGCGCGGGTTCCGTGGTGGCGTGGTCACTGCAAATTACAGATATCGATCCGCTTAAATATGGACTGTTATTCGAGCGATTTTTAAACCCGGAACGGGTGTCGATGCCAGATTTTGACGTCGATTTTTGTATGGAAAAACGAGACCGAGTCATTAAATACGTTGCAGAAACTTACGGTCGAGAGGCGGTAGGGCAAATTATTACCTTTGGAACGATGGCGGCAAAAGCTGTGGTGAGGGATGTAGCCCGAGCACAGGGTAAGTCCTACGGATTAGCTGACAAACTTTCGAAAATGATTCCGTTTGAAGTTGGGATGACCTTAGCAAAGGCGATTGAACAAGAAGAGCTGTTACGCGATTTTATAAAAGACGATGCAGATGCCCAAGAAATCTGGGATATGGCCATTCAATTGGAAGGCACAACGCGAAACGTGGGCAAACACGCGGGTGGTGTGGTTATCGCCCCGTCTAAGCTTACGGATTTTTCTCCGCTATTCTGTGATGCGGCGGGCGAGGGTCAAGTTACTCAATACGATAAAAATGATGTAGAAGAAGCCGGGTTAGTAAAATTCGATTTTTTAGGACTAAGGACCTTAACGATTATTGATTGGGCATTAAAAACAATCAATCGACATCTCGCAGAATTAGGGAAGCCTTCTCTCGACATCACAGCTATCCCGTTAGATGACGATGAAACTTTTAAGATGTTAAAAAATGCAGAGACGACAGCTGTTTTTCAGTTAGAATCTCGCGGCATGAAAGATCTTATCAAGCGTCTTCAGCCCAGTAGTTTTGAGGATATTATTGCACTCGTTGCGTTATTTCGCCCTGGCCCTCTGCAGTCGGGGATGGTAGACGATTTTATTAACAGAAAGCATGGCAGGGCCGAAGTAGCCTACCCGCATGCGATGTATCAGCACGATTGCCTTAAGCCAGCGTTAGAGCCGACTTACGGCATTATTCTGTATCAAGAACAAGTTATGCAAATAGCGCAGGTGATGGCAGGTTATTCGCTGGGTGAAGCTGATTTGCTTCGCCGTGCTATGGGTAAAAAGAACCTTGAAGAAATGGCTAAGCAAGGCGATAAATTTATCGAGGGAGCGGTAGCTAATGGGCATGGCAAAGAGTTGGCTAGAAACATTTTTGATTTAATGGAGAAGTTTGCCGGTTATGGATTTAACAAGTCGCACTCAGCGGCCTATGCGCTGGTGTCATATCAAACGGCATGGTTAAAAACGCATTTCCCTGCTCCATTTATGGCGGCGGTATTGAGTTCAGAAATGCAAAACACCGATAAGATTGTGACCTTAATTGAAGAGTGCCGAAATATCGGTGTGAAATTTACCACGCCGAATGTTAACGATGGTCAATTTTTATTTAGTGTTAATGAGAGCAATGAAGTCGTTTATGGCCTCGGTGCCATCAAGGGCTTGGGAGAGGGTCCCGTTGGCAGTGTCATCGAAACACGGAAAGAGCAGCCCTTTACTGATTTATTTGATTTTTGTAATCGAACGGATTCCAGAAAATTAAATAAACGGGCGTTAGAGGCGTTGATCAAGAGTGGGGCCTTCGATAGCCTCGGAGAGGACCGTTGGATATTAATGAAGGCTTTACCCGAGGCGGTTAAAACCGCCGAACAAAATGCCGTCAATGCCAGTGCTGGAATGGTAGATTTATTTGGTGAGATAGTTGATGAGGGTGCTGAGCATCTTTATCGAGATTACCAGTCAACCAAACCTTGGAATATCCAACAACGTCTGGCTGGTGAAAAAGATACGCTGGGATTGTATTTATCGGGACACCCTGTGGATGCCTATGAAAATGAAATTAACCGGATGGTTAAGCGTCGACTTGATGGTGTACAAACGGGTAGCGGTAAACAAACGGTTGTCGGCATGATTGTGGCAATGCGGACTATGAAAAACAAGCGCGGCGAGACAATGGCATTTTTAACCCTAGACGACAGAACCGGCCGAATTGAAGCCTCTTTTTTTTCCGAAGCCTATAAAGCGGCGCGTGACCTACTGATTAAAGACGCCATTATTTTTATCGAGGGAGATATAAGGCAAGATGACTATACCGGTGGGCTAAGTATAAGGGCCGATAAGGTATACAGTATTGCAGAGGCCAGGCAAAAATATGCTCGTGCATTGCAATTAGAGTTGCTGGAAAGTGACTTTGCTAATGGGCTATTAACCTCGCTTAGGCAGGTGCTAAGTGACGACTTTCAAATGTCGGGAAGGGGAACTTGCCCCGTGTTAATACGCTACACCGGTAGAGAGGCGGTGTCAGACATTCAATTTAGTTTTGATTGGAAAATTATTCCCAGTGATAGTTTGATTCAAAAGCTACGCGATATTTGCGGTGAGCAGCGCGTTCAACTTCTTTACGAAGATAAAGAATTATCGAGCTATCATTAATACGAACTATCATTAATCTGAACTAGGCCTTTGAAAAGACACCCCTTTATTTCAAGACACACATAAATATGTCCCTATAGTTCGACGCTGGCATCCCTGCCAGCAACGGTCTTGAAATAAAGGGGTGTCTTTTCAAATACCTCGGTAGTAAGTTCATCCTTTTAACAAACGATATTCCACTAGCGGGATTTG
>JAJRPK010000100.1 GCA_024280785.1 Gammaproteobacteria bacterium | reverse complement strand
GTTCTACTTGGAACTCCGGTTAACTTTTTACTAAAATTATCAAACTATCAACCGAAGAAAAATAATCGGCTCATTATGGGCGGCCCAATGATGGGCTTTGCGTTAGAAAGCACAGATATTCCCGTGGTAAAAACCACCAACTGTATTCTTGCACCCACCGAGAGCGAACTACCGACACCACCTCCTGCGCAAGCCTGTATACGTTGCGGTATGTGCGCCGAAGCTTGCCCCGTGTCTCTGCTCCCACAGCAACTGTATTGGTTTTCTCAGAGCAAAGAGCTAGACAAACTAGAAACTCATCATATTGCCGATTGCATTGAGTGCGGCGCCTGCTCTTTTGTATGTCCCAGCAATATACCGTTAGTCCAGTATTACCGTGCATCCAAAGCGGATATACGCCAGAGAGCAATTGACCACCAAAATGCTGAGACCGCCAAGCTTAGATTTGAGGCGCGACAAGACCGCTTGGAGCGGCTGGAAACCGAAAAAATCGAGGCCCGCAAAGCCCGCCAACATGCCGCCAAGGCAGCCGCTGAAAAACGTGGCAACGCACAAAATAATGACGGCGGCAAAGCGGCCGAAGTACAAGCGGCACTGGCTAGAGTGAAAGCGAAAAAAACCGCCTCCATAGAAACAAGCAGTACCTCAACGGTGAATGCTCCTAACATTAGCAGTGATGACCCTATCGAGCGCGCCAAAGCGATGCGCGCCGCCGAAACCGATCCGAATGACCCCGTTGCTCGTGCCGTTGCAAAACGTGCAGCCCAACAGGCAGAAGACGACGCCAATCCCGAGAGCAAATTTATTCGTGCCGTCGAGAGGGCCGAAAAACGGCTCAGCAAAACACGCGCCAAGGTGGCAGAAGCCGAAGCAAACAACGACGACAACCTGGCAATACTGCAAACAGCGGCAGAAAAAAGTGAAGAAAAACTGCTAGCGGCGCAGCAGGCTCTCACTCATTTTCGACAGTCAAGTTAAGCACGCGGAGCTTTACACTTTATGGCCTTAACGCGAATAACATCGCCTCACGCACACGACAAACAAAGCACTGGCACTGTCATGCGCTTGGTGTTGCTTGCTACTATTCCGGGCGTATTGGCACTCACGCTGGCTTTTGGCTGGGGAAGTTTGGTAAACATTGTATTAGCTTGCGTATTTGCCGTTGGACTTGAGGCCTTAGTGCTCTATGCGCGCAAGCGGCCTATCGCTTTTTACTTGCAAGATTACAGCGCGCTAGTAACGGCGGTTTTGCTAGGCATTGCACTACCCCCATACGCGCCTTGGTGGATGATCCTGACCGGCATTATGTTTGCCATCGTTGTCGCCAAACATCTTTATGGCGGCATGGGTTACAACCCGTTTAACCCTGCCATGGTCGGCTACGTAGTTTTATTGATATCTTTTCCCGTACAAATGACGCAGTGGGCAGCCCCCACCGCCTTGTTGGCCGACGCGTCGATAGTGCCTGGCTTAATGGACAGTTTTTCTATTGCTTTCGGTATAACCGCCATCCCTGATATCGATGGTTTTACCCGAGCAACACCGTTAGACCTGATCAGACAAAATAACGCATTGATGATCCCAGACTTAAAGTTAAAGTACTTGGAGTTTGGCCGCTGGGGCGGAACAGGCTGGGAATGGGCAAATCTGGGGTTTTTGGTTGGCGGCTTGTTCTTGCTGTACCGCAAAATTTACACCTGGCATGCACCCGTCAGCATGTTACTGGCCCTGGCATTAATGTCAGCCATTTTTTACGATGGCGGCTCATCTGCCAGTATTGGCTCACCGTTATTTGGGCTATTAAGCGGTGCCACCATGTTAGGAGCGTGGTTTATCGTAACAGACCCCGTATCATCGGCGGTCAGTACCAAAGGCAGAATTATTTATGGTGCCTGTATCGGCGTCCTTATCTACCTGATCCGCAAATGGGGAAACTATCCCGATGCCGTTGCCTTTGCTGTTTTGTTAATGAATTTTGCGGCACCCTTAATCGATTATTACACCCAACCCACGACCTACGGCCATAGCAAGAAGAGCAAATAATGACTGACACTACTCCACCTGAAGGTGACAGTAAGCAATCAACTGCTGAGCCAACGGAAGGACCGGTACCGCCCACACTTGGCGTTTCAATAAGTCGAAACGGCATACTGCTTGGTTTATTTGCGCTACTGAGTACGGCAATCATAGCTGCTACCTATCTGGGTACAGCTGACAAAATTACCGAACAAAAACGCCAAGCCCGGCTAAAAGCTCTATACCAAGTGGTTCCACGCGATCAACATGACAACGATATGTTGACAGACTCCATCGAAATCAATAGCGCTGAATTGGGTCATCGAAAAACTGGTTCAATACTGCTGGCCACTTATCACGGCGCTCCGCTTGCACTCATATATCCTGTGACAGCGCGTGAGGGTTACAGCGGGGATATCGATATTATTGTTGGTGTTAATATTAAGGATTCGTCCGTAGCAGGTGTTCGGGTGCTTAACCACAAAGAAACACCTGGGCTAGGCGACAAAGTCGATGTACGAAAATCTTCATGGGTTTTAAATTTTGAAGGCCACAGTTTGGGCCACCCCGATATAGAAGGCTGGGCAGTAAAAAAAGACGGTGGTATTTTTGACGGTTTTACTGGCGCGACTATAACTCCCCGTGCCGTTGTGAGTTCGGTAGCCTCGGTACTTAAATACCACCACCAAAACGTGAGCGAAATACTCAAGCGCATCGACGCCAATCGAGCAAAATAGGGCTTTATTATGGCAAACTATTCTGAAATTACGTTAAACGGGCTGTGGAAAAACAACCCCGCCCTGGTCCAACTATTGGGACTTTGTCCTCTGCTCGGCGTCACCAACTCTGTCGTTAACTCAATCGGCTTGGGTTTGGCAACCATATTTGTTTTAATCGCCTCTAACACTTGCGTATCGCTGATACGCAACGTGGTACCCGACGCGATTCGGCTACCAACATTTGTGATGATTATTGCGGCGGCCGTTTCCTGCACCGAACTGCTAATGCAAGCTTACACCTACGAGCTGTACGAAATCCTTGGTATCTTTTTACCGCTTATCACTACCAACTGTGTGATTTTAGGCCGAGCCGACGGCTTTGCCTGCAAGAACACCGTCGCGGCTTCGGCTTACGATGGTTTGATGATGGGCCTCGGCTTTGCTGTGGTCTTATATCTACTCGGTGGTGCACGCGAACTGATTGGCACGGGCGCCCTGTTCTCTAATATGGACTTGCTGTTTGGGCCAATGGCTAGCGAATGGAAAATGGTGATCTTTCCCGGCTACCCACAATTTTTATTAGCGATACTTCCTCCCGGAGCCTTTATCCTTACCGGGTTATTAATTGCCTCTAAAAATATTATTGATTCGCAGATTAAAAAATCTCAACTTGTCGATGCTACCAGCGAAGCCAAAGTCTCCAAACGTGTTCGTGTTACTGGCACGATTAGCTAGCGGCGATATTAGTTAGAGGCGATCTTAAGTAGAGAAAATGTTTACAGAGTAGTTGCTACCGGGGCTTCTTTTCAAATGCCTTAATCAGTATTACAAAGACAGGGCTAACGACACAAAACCGGCCCGAGTCATCTTTATAATTCACTTCAGCGGGAATTAATATGACACAAGTTGATGAAACATTAACGGAATCTATTGGCAAACTGGAGGCGTGGTTTCAACAACGCTTGCCAAACGCCAGCTCGGTCAATCTTAGCGACACCAAGCGTCCACAAGGTTCAGGTTTTTCTAACGACACGATACTAGCCACTTTGAGTTATCAAGAAGATGGGAAAAAACACGAGCGAAAAATCGTTTTGCGAATCAGCCCCACGGGATTTCCGGTATTTCCTTTTTACGATATCCCCCAGCAATTTGATGTCATGAAAGCGCTAGAGGAGAACACTGATATTCCTGTGCCCATATGCTTGTGGAAAGAATACGACACATCCATTTTAGGCGAAACATTTTATGTCATGGATTATTTGGAAGGCAAGGTACCTGCCGATAACCCCCCGTATCCCACCGAGGGTTTTATCGTTGATGCTACACCGGCAGAACGTGGCGCGATGTGGAAAAACGGCATCAAGAAAATGGCCGAACTTCACCAGCTGGATTATCGGCAGGCGGGTTTGGGATTTCTGGAATGGCCCGATAAATCACAATCGGCCATTGCCCAGCATCTACATTACTATGAAGAATATTTTCTTTGGGCCGCAAGAGGTGAACCACAACCGGTTGCCGAGCATACCCTTCAGTGGCTTAAAGACAACATGCCAACAGACGAGCCCGACGGTATTATCTGGGGGGATTCTCGTTTCGGCAATGTTATGTTCGACGGAACTGACGTTCGCGCCGTACTCGATTGGGAAATGATCGCCATTGGTAACCCCGAAGCCGATTTAGCTTGGTGGTTATTTGTCGACTGGACATTGCAAAGAGGCCAAGGCAACCCGGAATTGGTCTGCGAGCGCCCCGAGGGTTTGCCTTCGGACGAAGAAACCGTTGCCTATTACGAGCAATGTACAGGGTCAAAAGTAAAGCACCTTAAATACTATCAAGTATTTGCTGGATTTAGATTTGCCTGTGTAATGATTCGTATTATGCAGCAGCAAGTATCTTTGGGGACGTTTCCTGCCGAACTAGGTGAAGCACTAGAACGCAACAATACCGTCACTCAAATTCTAGCTGAACTGTTAGAGATTCCTCCACCAGAATAGCTTGGCCATACCGAAATAAAATCGAAGTGAAATCGAAATAAATTTAGCTACAAATATTGATGGGGGTTCGCTCCCGTCAATGCCACAAACTTATATTAAGAAGCCCATCGGAAATTAGTTGCTGTTGCACGGGTAAAATCAGCAACGATAAAAATCAAGCGCGTTTTCACAAAAGACCCGATTAGCCTGATCCTCCCCTAATGCATCGATGATCAGTTCAACATCGTTATGTTCAAAAGGTCTAGGAGCTCTAGTCGAGGGCAAATCGGTACCAAACATTAAAGCCTTAGGATTAGCTGAAGACAAAGCGATTAGTGCTGTGCGCACATCAAAGTCCACCCGTCCAAAACCCGTCGCCTTTACTCGAACACCTTGTTCGGCAAGCTTTAACAGTGTATTAAATCCACCCTTTGACAAGCCCAGGTGATCGATACTCACCGCTGGTAAACAGACTAAGGTTGAATAAAGATCGTCAAGATCACGAGAGTCTATGTACAATTCAACATGCCAAGCGGCAACTTCGTGAACTCGCCTAGCGAGCTGATCCAGATGTTGAATATCTTCTGAACCTCCGCGCTTTAAATTAAAGCGTAATGCCCGAACGCCCGCCTTATTGAGATCTAATATTTCTTGATCGCTAACGTTCATAGGTAGCTGAGTCACGCCCACAAAAGATGGCCCCAGTGTTGCCAATGCATCGATAAGATAACTTTGGTCGTAAGCCTGAAACGACCCCGACACGATTGCGCCGCCGCACAATTGATAGCCATGCATTTGATCTAAATAATCACTACTAATAAAAGTATCGGGCAGAAAACCCTGATTAGCGACTAATGGAAAACGGCGATCAATAATATGAAAATGCGAATCGAAAACTTTAATGTTATTAAAAATGAATGCCTTAGGGCTTTTTTGCTTTGCTGCGCTATGGTTGTAATTCATCGGGACTCAGTATTTGACGGTAACTTTTAACGACCAAAATCAAAATATCCTTATTTTGTACCTTATAAATAACCCGGTAATTTCCTTGAACTAATTCACGAATGTCATTGCGTTTAATTTCAGGAACAATTCGACCACTTTCAGGAAAGTCATTTAATTGCTTAACAGCGTCGAATATTTTTTCAATCCATTGCTCCGCGGCCGAGGGATTATCTAATGCAATGTAAGAGGCTATATCACGAATTTTTTCAGTTGCTAACGGAGACCATATAACACTCAAGAAGAGATTCCTTTGATGGCTATTGCTTTAGCCTCTTCGTGAGAATATCCACGGCCTTCATTAATTTGAGCTTCAGCTTTATAAATATCTTCAAGAAGCTCTAGTCGAGATTGCATTGCTTCGAACTCATGGACATCTGAAAGGACGGCAACACCCTTTCCATGCTGGGTGATTATCAAGGGTCTTTTAGTGTCATTAACTTGCTTAATATAGGAACTGACACCAGCTCTAAAATCTGAGAGCGCTTTAATGTCTTTACTTGGGTTGATTCGTTGCATTGATGCCGCCTTTTGTACGTAATATTGTACAATTATAACATAATATTCAGCAACGCGCTAAGCGTGGCGAAGACCATCAAGTTAAATGTACGGTATGTTGAGAACACTCACGTTTCTAGTTATTGCAGGTTATTGTTTTTAGCCCAGTCCTCGGCGATTTTTACCGTTGCACTGCGTTTTCTTATGCCCGCAATGAGCATTAATAGCAGCCCTAGAATCAAGCTACCGGTCGCTGGGATTGAGACGCTAACGGATTGAGCAATAGCTACACCGCTTGCAAATAACCTGAAGGTTGGCGATTCACTGATAAATGCCTGACTCATCATAATGCCACTGCCGGATAATGTCTCGTGGTATGCGCAGGCGCCATTAAAGTCGCCTTGAGGCGGTAAAGTCAGCAATGCTTCGGCAACTCCATTGCTGCGTTTTAAGCTGGCATTGGATAAATTCGTTATTTCGAAGGCTATGCAACCACGATAAATACCGCCAGGGTTACTAACGGGCGTGACAATTAAATAATTTCTGTAGCCAACTGCAACTAATTCAGAACCCGAGAAACCGTCGAAGGCGCCAAAGCTGGCAGCTTCACTGTTGTTAATAAGCTCGCCACGGTAGACGCAATTATTCATCGCATGATCACAGCGCAGCAATATATTTTTTCCTGCGTCGATACCTTCGCTACACAACATGGATATATAAACGCCATCCGGCTGCGGCAGTAGCCCAGGCTCAGAAAATACCAGGCAGCTACCCAGCATCGCGGGGTACAGCACGTCCAGCGGGTATTCGGGTACTCCCAATGGGTCTCCATTATTGATGCTGTTATACAAGTTACCAGTAAAAAGTTTACGCTCGTTGGATAGTAAAATCGGTGAGCTGCCACTCTTTAAACCGATCCAGCCGTGCTCGAATAACCGTATATCGGTAACACCGTTGTACACCGAGAGATAGCGATGCCATAGCAGTATCCATGGGTCGGCCCCGACACTAGCGGCATAGGGATTATAAATCAGCCGAGAAACTTCGTGAGCAATGGCGTTAATATTATTGGGTGGAGCAAAGAGCAGGGAGCTGGGTGTGTTCACCGACACCCCCTGGTCTTGCCAGCTTAGCCCAGCATCGTTACTGACGGCTAAGCGTGTTTCAATTTGTTTATTCCCAGCCGGTGCAATCGCAACATGCGAGTAGCTCATCCACAAGGTATCGTCGGCAGCTTGTGTGGGACCTGGATCAAAATTGCCCTCGTCAACAGCAATGCCGCTAATGCCAATTGGGCTAAAGCTCGCATGAGTGCTTGCTGCAGTAAATAAAACCAAACTACTTATTAAGCAGGTTAGGCTTATGGTCGAAACAGTATTTTTGGCATCCAACAACTCCATCAATCTTCCACCCGCCCCCGCAACGCCTTAGTCCTACCCCTCAAAGTCTTGCTATCCATCCTCTTTTTCTTCGCACCCTTACTAGGCTTAGTCACACGCCGCGCTTTCTTAACCACAGCAACGCCTTTAATCAACAACTGCAACCTCTCTAACGCCGCCGCTCTATTTTTCTCTTGTGTTCGGTACTGCTGCGCCTTTATAACAATAACGCCCTCTTTGCTTATCCGCCGATCACGCAACTTGAGCAGCTCGCTTTTATAAAAGTCTGGCAATGACGACGCCCGAATATCAAACCGCAAATGAATGGCCGATGACACTTTGTTGACATTTTGCCCCCCTGCTCCCTGCGCACGAATAGCCGAGAGTTCAATCGCGTCATCGGGGATTAATACGCTAAGGGAAATTTGTAACATCGAAGCCGAACCCAAATTTTTACGCAGTAAGTATTAATTTAAATGTCATTAAGAGGTTGCTGAAGCGTCCTGTAATACACTCCAAGACACTTCGCATTCGCCCTGTTCCGTTGCTACATAAGCAGAGTTACCGGTTATCGTCACCGAGATATCCATAGTTCGCTGAACCAATGCCGCCAGCGCTTGTATGCTCTGCCATTGAAACTGATAAATCGACGCCGACAATGATTTTATTTTATCTTCGCCTTGCGCCCACCAAACGTTGGCCTTAGTGTTAAAACTGTAGACTCTTACAACCTTGGCCATCCTCGTCGCTTTTTTAATCCTATCGGTAGCAGGCTCGCCCACATCAATCCACAATGTAGTATTGCCGTCCAAGCTTCGCGCCCAAATATCGGGTTCTTCCACCGCACTTAGCCCCTTGCTAAACTCAAGCGACTCTTGTGCATTGATACAAAAAGCCAGCGTGCGTACCATCATTCGTTCTAATGTTTCAGAAGGGTGCTGAGCCAACGTTAAATTTAAGGTGTCGTAATAATCACGATTTAAATCCGATAAAGAAATCCGCAATTTGTAAATGGTAGGTTTGATCGCCACAAAAATTCCTGTTACTTAAGATATAAGTTCTGCATGAGCTCTACATAAAGTCTATGTTAGCTCTATAGCGCAAGTCCAACCGTAGACTAGTAAGGCACTTGAAAAGACTCCCCTTTATTTCAAGACCATTGCTGGCAGGGATGCCAGCGTCGAACTATAGGGATATATTTATGTGTGTCTTGAAATAAAGGGGAGTCTTTTCAAGTGCCCAGGTAGTAAGTCTGATTTTACCAATCATAAAACAGGCTTTTCAGAGTAGTCTTTTTGACGAGAGATGCAATCAGTTTTTTATTTTTCCGTCTTGTTTTATAGCGAACTTTTTTTACTGTCTATTTTGAGCATAAACGTCTAATCCGTTAAACAGAATTATCAGCAATCGTCGTTCTATGCAGAATTCGGTCATAACCTTCATAGCCTCCTGTTGCACGGTGTAAAACCGAACGGTTATCCCACATAACTAACATCTGTGAATCCCACTGATGAGTGTATTGAAACTCCGGTTTTGTTTGCCATTCATAGAGTTCTAACAACAAATCGACACCTTCATTATCATCCATACCTTCAATACCAATCACATAGCCCAAACAACCGAACAATGCTTCGATTCCCGTTTCAGTATGCCGACGAATTAATGGGTGATTTTGCGTATGCATAGCCTGATCGGAGGCGACAATTTTCATACTGCGATCAGATGCCGCATCAGCATCGCCGTATAAACCATCGGGAGCGTAACCTGCACGGGCGGAGTGGACGGCAATT
>JAJRPK010000099.1 GCA_024280785.1 Gammaproteobacteria bacterium | reverse complement strand
GCTAGCTGTTCAGACTGAGAAAAGTATTCTTGCAGACAAAGCCTCAGGGAATCTTCTTCAAGTGAGACAATTCCTTGATAACGCGCGCCTTGCTCAGGTTCTATGGTAATAGCTAAGTGCGCTTTTCCCAGAAGAGTTAGCAACGGCGCGGTGCAGTCGGTGCCGTGGTTTTGTTCAGGCTGTAACGCCTCCTCGCTTTGCCTGTCGGGTGATAATCTAGCAACAGCCCGGATAGCGTACTTAGCATCATTTTGGTCTGGCTGCGAGTTGTTATCCACCTTAATTTGGCGTTGTGGATCATGTATTACTGTTTCGGCCATTAATAGCCGAATAGGGCCATCTCCCCTTGCTTGTAAAGAAATTCTGGCCGAGTGTTTTAGATTACTGCCCATTAGTGTGGTGGCGGCCAGGCATTCGCCCAGTAGTGTAGTAACGTCGGCAGGGTAGTTGTGATTATTTAAAGCACTTACAAAACTTTGGCCAAGCTTAACAACGGCACCTCGAACGGGCTGACCTTGAAAGTAAAAGCGCTGTATTTGGTCTATGTCATTCATGGTGAATCGGATTCGGATTTTTGCTTAAACTGGTGAATCTGTCTTCTTTGTTTCTTGTTGGGTCTGTGTGCCTGATTTGGCATAGTAAGGTTGGCCATTTTTCGTTCCAGCGCCCGTTGTTCACGCAAAGCGATGCTTTCTGCGGTTTCTTGGTAAAGTTTACTCGCTTCTGTTGCATTACGCCGCTGGCTGGAGACTGCAGTAACGTTAACGGTTTTTTCATCCCAGCCTGCTCGAATACGCATTTGTGCGCCGATTTCCATCGACTTGCTAGTTTTTACGCGTTGTCCGTTGTAGAACACTTTGCCGCCCTCTATAGCCTGTTTGGCGAGGCTTCGAGTTTTAAAGAAGCGTGCAGCCCAAAGCCATTTATCAATTCGAACAGCAGAATCCGTCGTCATGTTAAAACCGGGAAGCATTTTTTTTAGAGAGTAAAGGCTCGCTCATATTTTGTATCGCGATACCCTGAAGTATTTGATTCATGGAAGGATTATAAAGGGTTTAGCTCATCGAGTGATTCAATTCCTCTATATCGATCGGGATCTTTGATATTTTGGGAAGGTTTTTGGCTATCGGGGTTGAGGGGCATGATCAAATGTTTAATATTAAATTGTGCCGCGGATGCAAGGACGGCTTCATTGTCATCGATAAATACGGTTTTATCGGGGTCAAAAGGATAATGTTTTGCAAACTCAGGCCAAAAACCGGGGTCTTCTTTGGGCAGGCCAAGGTCGTGTGAAGCGCATACACTGTCTACATGAGCTGAGACGTTAACTACGGTATCTTTTATTGCCAGTGTTTTGCGATGAGCATTAGTGACAATCATGGTTTTAATAGGTAGGCGTTTCAATGTTGTTAACAGCTGCAGCGCATGGGGCAAAAAACATATTCGGTTTTGTACTTCGATCTTCATTGCCGCAATATCGACATCTAGTTGATCGCTCCAATAGTCGATGCAGTAAAAATTAAGGCGACCGTGCTGAGCCATAATCTTTCCCATCAACAATGTATAAGCTTCATTTTGTGTTATGCCGTGGAGCTGTGCATAGCGTTGCGGTAGGTGTTGTAACCAAAAATAATTATCATAATGTAAATCGAGCAAGGTGCCATCCATATCGAACAGAACCGTGTCAATGTTTTGCCAATCGATCATTGCGCGTTATCGCTCCTTACAGAAGCTTATGGGTTTATAGGTTTGCGCCAGAAATTTACCGACGCAATAGATTTACCAAAAACTACGCCTTTATTTCACCTTCATCGTACTATTTTGTAGTGAATCTCTAGTAGATAGACGCGCCATGAGAACCCCGTTGATGGTAATCAAAGATTATTAGATATTGGACGTATTGGAACATTGTTAAGCAGAGAAGGGAAACAGGATGTGGTTCTTAGGCCGTTAGTGGGGAGATATTTCAGTGAACGCAGGAGAAAGGAGCGCATCCTTGCGCAGTGACGAGGGAGAAAGTGAGGAGGGGTTAAGCGGTTAAGCGTAATGTTGTCCATACAGCGGCAGGCTTTTGCGGAAGAAAAGTTGGTTTTTTTGAGTGGAAGCTTTTTAGCGCCCGCTTAGCGGTTGTTTGCAATAAAGAGAGAAAAAATGATACTTGAAGGTTTAAACCTAACGTAGATTTCTTGTCGCATTGATCAACTAAAAAGTATCTTATGGGTCGGCAATCGCCGCGTAAATCAAAGTATGGAGGTTTGATTAGCGCGCTAACTTTTTTCTGTTGGTCGAAAATAATCGTAGCACCATTTTTTGTTGTTACAAACGATGTTTTAGCGTGATCCATATGCTGTCGAAAAGAGGGGTAATTTACCGGTTTTAATTGATGAGTAGCAATACCCGATATAGGCGTTATATATTTAGGTAATATGGATTTAGGCGCTACGGATTTAGGGAGTATTGTTTGTAAGCCAGTGGCATATAAAAGCGAAGCACTTGTCTGTTTAATGACTTTCAATATTTGGATGATCATGGTGAGCTGCCTGTTTTGTTTTGTTTTGTTATTTATGCTGTGGTGTGTTTAATTTATGTTCGATGTCGCGCTTAAGAGGCGCATTGCATATTGCCTGTACACGGCTAAAATCACTGTATAGTTAAACAGTGTATACCCATACAGTGATTTTGCAAGAATCTTTATTAATATCGTGAGTTGAACTTGTGATGTTAGCTTGTGAAACAGAAATAAAATCGAAAGATTTGGTCTGGGTCGTGACGCGCAGAAGGTTGCAAAGATGTGGTGTAGCCGAGTTTTTGCAAAAATTTACGCTATTTATTGCACATATTTGAGGCGTTTCGGTTATTGTTTGCGGGTCATAACGCACGGCTCTTTGATTCATTGCGATTATCAATAACTATCCAGAGGTTGACATGAAACTAATACTTCCTTTTTTAATCAGTATCGCTTTAGCGGGCTGTGTTACTCAGCCAGGTAATGAAAAAACAGGCCGAAATAATTCCGCGATGGGTGCGGTTATAGGTGCTGTAGCGGGTGCTGTTATTGGAGGGCAGCTTGATGATGACGGAAATCGCGATAAGGGTATGATCTTGGGAGCCTTGGCTGGTGCGGCTGTCGGGGGTGGCATAGGTCATCAAATGGATAAACAAGAACAAGCCTTTCGAGACGAGTTAGCCGCCGAGCAACGGCGCTCTGAAATTGAAATTGAGCGAGTCAGAGACGACTTGCTCAAACTAACTTTTGATAATGAAGTAACTTTTGATTTGAATAGCGCTACGGTTAAGTCTTCCTTTGCCTCCAGCTTAAGAAAAGTGGCGGACATTATAAATAAGTATGAGTCCATAGGTGTAATAGTTGGGCATACAGATTCGACGGGCTCCGAAAGTTATAATCAGCAACTATCAGAGCGTAGAGCAGCGGGGGTGAGAAGTTATTTGATTGAGCAAGGCGTATCGCCTGCCAGTTTGTCGGCTACAGGGAGAGGAGAGTATGAGCCGCGAGAGTCTAACGCGACTGAAGCGGGGCGAGCATTAAATCGTCGAGTAGAAGTTTTTGTAAGCCCTGGTGATAAATAACATTTTTTTTTGGCCTGTCTATTTATTGCGGATTAATGACCGGTGGTAATCGTGTCTAGTTTAATCAAGGGCCCTATAGTTTTTTGTTCTGTTTTATTCTATAAGGCCCTTGCTGTTTATGCTTTATTTTAAGTGAAAAGATATTTGAAACATTATCAGTCAATCTATCGCTTCATAATATATTCGCTCATAGGGATACAATCCATGTTGTCAAAGTCGATAAAGCGACGACAGCTTTCAACCATTTGAGCTTCTCTGCTCTTGTACAAATCTTTATCGGAGCCGGCCTCATAGAATCCTAGTCGACTTGAAAGTGCTGTTTCAGGAAAGTTTTCTTCAATGATAGCGTCGTGATGTTTGGCTCCTTGGGTAATGGGCCGGATAACAACATTTTGGCGGTAGGCAAATGTTGACTGGGTTTCAATAGCAACTTGTGTATGACTGTTGTGCCATATGTCTAACCACTCGTCGTATTCCAGGCGCTCAGGTTTTCTAAGAAATACGATTTCGTTCATTCCTGGAGTACGCTGTCCTACATCGACAAAATGTTCCTTGCCGACGAGTGGTTCTGATTCCCAGACTAAATAACCGCCCAAGCATTCCACATACTCGGCGATAAGTGATTCAAGTTTGGGTTGCTTTAGGTAGCTATCTACCCAAAGAGTGATGACGGCGTCGACGGGCTCTGAGTCGCTAACGATTCGATATGCCGATGCTGCTGCTACATCTTTGTCAACAACGCAAACTCGTAAGTGTCGTATTTGCTGATCAATTAATTGAGGGCTAAGAGCGTACAGTAACTTATCACGAAAATCTTCGGCATTTATCGCTGCGGGCTTCCATAGAGAGTAGATTATTTTTTGCATGGTTTTACTCAAATGTATTGGTGGTGGAATAATAATTTTAATAAGGCGGTGAACGGGTTGATCCAATATAGCACTGCTTTACCGAACGATTTTGCCGGTTGGTTGTAGAGTACCCTGTGAAAATTTATAACTGCTGTTTTAAGCCATTTTTTTAAAACCAGCCGTGGAGTATTCTACTGCTAATTGGTGTGGCGTGAATGACTCTGTGTAAAAATTTAGGCAGCCTAGCCTTAATGCAACTAACGCAACGGCCAGAAATTTATTAAGACGCTTAGAGCGTTCTTTTTTCTTCGCTAAGGCTATCTCAGGATTTTTTATGAAATTTGTTTTGTCGGCTTCTTTTAGCAAAATTGATCACCTAATGCATTTAGCACCTGTCGCAGATGAAGCAGGTTGGGAGGCAATAACTTTTTCTGATCACGTTGTTCACCCCGAAACAATTTCAACTCCCTATCCGTACACTGAAGATGGCTCTCGCCGTTGGGAGGCTTTTACTGAATGGCCTGATCCCTGGGTGTTGATAGGCGCACTTGCGGGTATTACCAAGCGGCTTCGGTTTACTAATAATGTTTTTGTGCTGCCTATGCGCAACCCTTTTATGGTCGCAAAGGCGGTCAGTACAGCTGCTGTAGTATCCAACAATAGAGTAACTTTAACGATAGGAATGGGTTGGTCTTCTGACGAATTTAAGCTAGTGGGCCAGCAGTTTGAAAAAAGAGGAAAGCGAGCGGATGAGATGGTAGAAGTCATGCGTAAACTGTGGACTGGTGAGTGGGTTGAGCACCACGGTGAATTTTATGATTTTGATCGTTTAGAAATGTCGCCCGCGCCTAGCGAGTACATTCCTATTTGGGTGGGTGGAATATCGAAGATGGCCTTTCGCCGTGCAGCTCGACTCGGAGATGGTTGGATCACTGATTTGCAAACCAGTGATGAAATCATCGATTGTATTAAATTGATTCAAGGTTATCGCAAAGAAAATGGTCGTGACCATATGCCATTCGATGTTATGGCGTCAGCTAGTGATGCGTATACCGTCGATCATTACAAGCGCCTGGAAGACCATGGAGTGACTCATATTCTGACGGCACCATGGGCATTTTACCCTAACGATAAAGTTGATGTGTTGACGCAAAAGAGTGATGCGATTAAGCGTTTTGCCGATGATATCATTGCGAAAATGGCCTAAGATTTTTTTCAGCGAGCGTTATAAAAAAGTCTGCTCTGTTGTATCAGCCGGTCAGCAATTAATGAATCCAATCAAATAAAACTTGCCTTGCTTGATCGAGTCCGACCCCGTGGACGGCAGAAAAAAGTTGTGCAGTAGTTTGCGGCTGTTCTTTTATGGCATTTTCGACGGTAAATAGTGCTTGTTTGGCGGGGCCGCGTTTTAGCTTATCGGACTTGGTTAATAAGATGTGGCAGCGCATGTCATACTGTTTAACCCAGTCGAGCATAATCTCATCAAAAGGCTGTAGTGGGCGGCGGCAATCCATGACCAGAATCAGCCCCGTAAGAGAGCCGCGGTTCTCGAGATAGTTTTCCAAGTGTTTTTGCCATTCAATTTTTACCGACAACGCGACTTTGGCATAGCCATAGCCTGGTAAATCTACTAACCGTTGACCATCGTTTAATTCAAAAAAATTGATTAGCTGCGTTCGGCCTGGGGTTTTACTGGTCCGCGCGAGTTTTTTCTGTGTTGTCAGTCGGTTAATCGCGCTAGATTTTCCCGCATTAGAGCGGCCAGCAAAAGCTACTTCGCCGCCTTGGTCATTGGGGCATTGACTCAGTTTTGCCGCACTTTGGGTAAATGTAGCGGATTGGAAATAGCTCTGAAGTTTTGTCGCGCTTAGGGCAGAATCGGGAGTGCTCATTTTTTAATACGTTGTTTATTGAAATGGGGTTAAATTATTCAAATATCGGTCAGCTAAATCGTAAGTATCAGTTGGCATGCATGGCTGGATAAAAGAGCTCGAGTACAATACCTCGGCAAAGCCTATAGTTTACTGCGCGTTCGCAGTTTGTTTAAGCGATCTTTTTGTCATCTTGACGGGCTTAAGTACTGGTTGTGGTTGTATGGGAACAAAATCAAAGGATAAATCAACTCTCGTTGCTGCGGTCATTGCCGTAGCTGTTACTATTGTAACAATGGCGTTGGCGGCTTGTGGTGCCAACGAAGACGCCCCTCATTCGTTGAATCAGTCTCAGATAAGCGAGCCTTTAAGTAAAGGTATTGCTCCCGTAGCAGTGGATGTCCTTTTTTATAATCGTAGCTGTGCCGCTTGTCATCACAGGGGCTCTGGTGGCGCACCGCGAACGGGAGATATAACAGCTTGGCAGCACAGGCTTGAGCGAAAGGGTATGGCAGGACTGGTGAATTCAGCAATACAGGGGCTTGGCTCAATGCCGGCAGGTGGATTTTGTGGCCAATGTACAGAAGAAGACTTTAAGGCTCTTATTCGTTATATGGCGGGAACGGCAATAGCCGACACGCCAT
>JAJRPK010000098.1 GCA_024280785.1 Gammaproteobacteria bacterium | reverse complement strand
GGCGTGTTCCTGGATTTCACTGACGGTGGGTTCCAGAGACAGGGCTGGAACAGCTACTTTATTCTTGTATAGCAGAACATAATCGCCTTTTCACTGATTTTTTATGCAACTGTAAGGTATAGCTTTCATCTTTCCAGCCCCAATGTGGTAGCTGAACCCCAAAAAACTTGGTTTGGTAACCGCTGAATGATGATGAAAAATAACCACTAATCGGCTGGAGAAGCATTGATATATAAAAAATAACATGCATGAACGAAATAAACTGCTTTTGATTTTGACTGATTGCTTTCGGCAATGATGGTGGTCGATGCGTTATTCTCCAAAAGGCTCTAATGACTAATAATAGAAATACCGTAATGCCAAGTGACTTGTGTAATTCAAACCAGGGCTTCCTAACTGAAGGTACAACATCTGCTGGAAGTTCTACCATATACAAGCCCAATGAAAATAATACGATAATGAGCGTCGCTATACTCCAGTGAAGTAGGATTGCAGGGAGTGTGTATTTATTCATCTTAGGTTCTATCGTGAGTGCCGATGGGGTTAGTGATTGAAATCAACATCATTAAAACTGCTATCAGCTTTGAATAAGTGAAGATGAAAAATTGGTGATAGCTAAAGGTTGCAATTTTTTGAAAAAGAAAGCAAATTGCCAACCCCTTTTGACAATCTGCTTTCGAGGCACTATCAAAAATCGTATTTCAATCCAATCCAGGCTCCAAAGGGAGCCCCGGGCGAGAGGAACCGGGAACCTTCTTCCGCAGGTTTATTATCCTGATCATTGTCTTCGTTACCTAGCACTTCATCGGCTTCACCGTAAACTCCAAAGTTTTCATACTCTTTGTTGAACGCATTATTGATTTTGGCAAAGAATTTCAGTTGTTTTGTTGCGGCATATTCGCCATGTAAATTAACGAGCGTATATCCATCGACTGGACTATCCAGATTGCCTTCATCACCTCGGAGTACAATATCAGAGGTATATTGTAAGTTACCTCCAATCGACAGTTTTGGTGTGATTGAGTACGATGCTCCGGCTTTAAAACTATTCTCGGGAAGTCCTGGGAGACGATCTCCAGGATTCACGGTAACCTCGCCATTTACTGCGAATGGGCTGTTAGGGCTGGAGAGTTTTAGGTTTTCCTCAAATCTTGCTTGTAGGTGGGTGAAGTTAGCGAACCAGTTGAGCCGATTGTTTATTGTATGACCTTTCAGTTCTAGTTCTAGGCCACGGCGCTGGGTTTCTCCTATGTTATCGAAAAACCCTTGATTAGTAGCCTCTCCGGCACTGATAAATATAATGTCATCTTTATTTACTGTCTGGAATAATCCAGCGCTCCATTGAAAGCTTTTAGTGTTTCCTCTGAGGCCGGCTTCCATCGTTTGAGCCACTACCTGTTCTAGCGGCGGATCAGCAACAAAGGAGTTGGGTAAACGGCATGGGTCATCCGGATCTGCGCAGGTTAATTCCATGGCTGTCGGAGCTCGGTTCGATTCGCTGTATCCAACATAAGTGTTAAGAGAGGGAGAAAGGCTGTAAGTGATTCCAGCGGCGGGATTGAAACGGCTAAAATCATGATCGCCATTGAGTTCAGTGCCCAATCGGTCTTTGAGCTCGATATCCGTTTTATTGTAACGACCCGACAGCGTGAGTGCCATGTTTTCGCTGGCTGACCAGGTATCGGTAAAATAAAAGCTTAGGTTCTGTGACTCGGTGTCGACCTCGGTAAATGCTTCCTCTACAAAAAGCCCACTAGAAACGGCCTGGCGTGTTTCATCCAGGCTACCGAGCTCTGTACTGGAATCAAAGTTGACCTCGCTACGATCTACCGCAATGCCAAGAATAAATTGATTTTCCTTGCCCGAAAGATCATTAAGGAAGGCTGACTGAAGACTAAACCCGAGTGTCTCCTGTTCGGTATTCGAGCGGTTAATCGTTGCGCCTTCAACTTCATCCGTGGCGGCAATGGGGGATCCGTCTTGATCCAGTGCCAGTTCTTCTTCATCGCTTTCACTTTCGCAGACAAAGCCTGCGTTTTCTGCATCTTTACAGGCTTCAAAGTCGGAATCATCACCGTTTAATGATTGGATATCACTCTGGCGGAAGTATGCAAGGCCCTCGATGACAATACTCTCGCCGATGTTGTGTGTTCCACCCAAACGTAGTTGACCAAGCTTGTTTTCTGTGAGGTCAGGACGGGTGAAAATTGATTCGCGCTTTTCTTCCAATAGTTCTTCTGGTACCGCTCCGTTACCGATGAGGTACGTGTCGGCAATGCTCAGACTTAAATCGATCGAGGAGTCAGGGGTGGACCATCCCAAATTACCAAATAATTGTTTTGTTTCTGATGGCGAAAAATCTCGCCAGCCATCTTCATCAAACCATGAGCCAGTGAGGAAGTAATTTAGTTTATCTTTCTCACCACCGGTTTCTATTTGAGCCGATTTTCGTCCGAAGGAACCGGCTTGTATTTCTCCTTGGGTTCCTGGATGCGTCAGACCATTCTTTGTCTTTACAGAGAGTGCTCCACCTAATGTATTCAGGCCAAAGAGAGGATTCGAACCCGCCATCAGGTTCATATCTGCAATTGCTGATTCGGGTATCAGAGCCCAACTGACGTTGTCTCCAAAAGGTTCGTTGATGCGTACGCCATCCATATAAACGGACATTCCTTGAGGTTGCCCCAGCAATGGAGAAGCGACAAAGCCTCGGTACTGTACGTCAGGCTGTAACGGATTATTTTGTGCGCTATTGATAAATACACTTCCAAAACGCTGGTTCATAAATTCAGTAAGATCCAAGCTTTGTTGCTCAGAAATATCTTTGTCGTATGCGGTTCCTACGTTACTGGGAACTTTATCACGTTCGATGCCGACACCATGTAGTGGCGTCTGGCTGATAATGTTCACAGGTGATAACTCCTCGTTGGTTAATCCGTTAATTGGAAGTAAACACCCCATTGCGAAGATCGATAAAAATTGTTTTTGCTCTTTTTTGGAGTAGAGCATTTAGACACCTCGATTATTTTTGTCAGTATTATGAAAATGAGTATGCCTTTAGTTATAAACGAATCCCGGAATTAGGTGAATAGGAGTTGTTCATGATGATTTAGGAGTATCTCCCAAAATCTGGTTGAGAAATTGATGGTTCTCTTAGAGATGTTCTATTATTAGGTTTGTTTACCGAACTCTCATAATAATTTGAAAGCTCAATGGCAACTAACGTCTTAAGTGTGAATACTGATGTCGATAATGTCTCGTAATAATTGGATGAATCGTTTTAAATTAGACGACTAGAGCTTGTTC
>JAJRPK010000097.1 GCA_024280785.1 Gammaproteobacteria bacterium | reverse complement strand
GTCCATACCCTGTACGTACCTACCAGCTTAAATATGGTGCGCGTCCATCCTTTGCGGGGGATGGCATTATTTGTACTCGAAGCAAAGTTAGTGTTTAAATTGGTTGATAATTTTTTTGGTGGTGACGGTCATCATGCAAAAATTGAGGGGCGAGAGTTTACGCCTACTGAATTACGGGTTGTGCAGATACTGCTAGACTACGCGTTTAAAGACCTCGAAGAGGCTTGGAAGCCGATGTACGAGATTAAGTTTGAAATGACTGGGTCCGAAGTTAACCCGGCAATGGCCAATATCGTTGGCCCGAGTGAAGCAGTTATAGTAAGTACCTTTCATATTGAATTAGATGGTGGGGGCGGTGACTTACACGTTACGTTGCCATACTCCATGATAGAGCCGATCAAAGATGTTCTCGACTCAGGAATAACAGGTGATGTAAATGATGTCGATGAACGGTGGATCGGCGCACTGCGTAGAGATATTTTACGGGCAAGCGTTGACCTTGAATGTACGGTCGTTGAAAAAGAAATGGCCCTTAGAGATATTATCGATTTGAAAGAGGGTGATGTTATTTCGGTTGACCTTCCGGAAAGTTTAATTCTTCGCGCTAATGGGGTCCCTTTGTTTAATACTCGCATGGGAACATCACGAGGAAATCTGGCTTTAGAAGTGATTGGTAGGACCTCTATTAATGAAGTTGATTAAAGCATAGCGGCTGCGGGTTCGAATTTAGTGCGCTAAATTCTCTCCGGTTATTTGTATGATGGCAAGTGGCTATGTTGATAAGTGTATATATTGATAAGTGACAGTATAGGTAAGTGACAGTATAGATAAGTGACTATGCTAATAAGTTGCTATGTGGCTATAGTACAGTGTTATACGTTATGCCGTTAAATTGTGTGGATATAAAGAGAGATCGCAATGAGTGATGACAATACCGAAGATGCACAAGCATCGGGTGACGATTTAGCAGCGGCTACGTTGACCGATCTCGATGGAGATCAATCTGCTGGACCAACTACATCCGTAGGTGGTGGTGTTGATAATCCGGATCTCGATGTTGTGCTCGATATTCCGGTTACTATTTCTATGGAAGTGGGGTCTACCAAAATATCTATTAGAAACCTGCTGCAACTAAATCAAGGTTCGGTGATTGAACTCGAGCGTTTAGCCGGTGAGCCTTTGGATGTGTTAGTTAACGGCACTTTAATTGCTCATGGGGAAGTAGTGGTGGTAAACGAAAAGTTCGGGATTAGAGTAACAGATGTGATTAGTCCGTCTGAGCGGATAACTAAATTGCAGTGAATTGTTTACGATTTCAATCAGTTTTTGTCGGCATTGTCGCTCTTTGTTGGTGGTCAATTGCGTTGTCAGACGATAATCTTGCAAGCAATTCTCAGGTCGCAGATACGAGCGCAGCTGTTCATGCCATTGTGGCAAAACCTAACTTTGGTTTAGAGCCACTGAGTGGTAGCAGCGGAGCGCCCGTTATTGTCGTCGGGCTTAGCCTTTTGTTTATCATCGTGCTGATTTATGCCGGTGCTTGGTATATTCGCAGGGTACAAAACTTTGCTTTTAGCAAAGCTAATAATTTGCGGATTGTCAGCGCTCTATCGGTTGGGGCAAGAGAGCGAGTTATTTTAGTTCAGGTGGGAACGCAACAATTACTACTGGGAGTTGCACCTGGCTCCGTCAATGTATTAAAGAGCTACGATCAACCTGCTATAGAGGTAGACGCGCAAGCGGAGTACGGAGGTTTTTCTAAGGTTTTGAAAAACGCTGTCAAGAAAGCAACAAACCAAAACTAACAAAGTGTAAACAACAAGCTTCAAACAGGCAGCCACTGCATACACTCGTAACATTCAGGCAGTGGTTATCCGCTGTAATGAATAGTCATTTAATATATTCTGGATAGATCTATAAATATGCATAGATTTTCTAAAACATGGGCGGCGTTTCTCCTGGTTATTATACTTGGAGCGAGCTGTTTCGCCAGTGCCCAACCTACGGTTCCTGAAACCGAGATAAAACTAAGCGAAGTTGCAAGTCCTGGGTTGTACACAGGAATCCCGGGAATACCTGCTTTTACAATGAGCCAGAGAAAAGATGGCGGCCAAGATTACACGGTCACTATTCAGATTCTGGCAGTAATGACGGCACTTACGTTATTGCCATCCTTTCTTTTGATGATGACTTCTTTTACCCGCATTATTATTGTCTTTTCAATTTTGCGTCAGGCGTTAGGGTTACAGCAAACACCGTCTAACCAAATCCTAGTGGGATTAGCGTTGTTTCTAACAATATTTATTATGCGGCCAGTGTTTGAGGTTATTAACGAACAGGCGTTAGAACCGTATATGAACGAGCAGATAAGCTCCGTGGAGGCGGTAACAGCGGCAGCAAAGCCTGTGCATGAGTTTATGCGAGCGCAAACTCGTGAATCCGATATTGAATTATTTATGAGAATCTCAGAAACGGACGGGGTAGATACAGCGGAGCAATTGCCGTTTTTTGTATTGGCCCCAGCGTTTGTAACTAGTGAGCTGAAAACGGCTTTTCAAATAGGTTTTTTGCTCTTCGTGCCGTTTCTCGTTATCGATTTAGTTGTTGCCAGTATCTTAATGGCGATGGGTATGGTGATGTTGTCTCCGATAATTATTTCGCTTCCCTTTAAAATCATGCTATTTGTTATGGTCGATGGTTGGGCTATGGTGGTTGGCAGTTTGGCGGCCAGTTATGGGCTTTGACCGAGTAGTTTGAGGAGTAGTTGATATGTCCCCTGATGTAGCCTTAGACATATTTGGCCGGGCTTTGTTTCTAGTGGTAATTTTGGTTGCAGCTGTTGTGTTGCCTGGTCTTTTAGTTGGTTTAGTGGTTAGTGTTTTTCAAGCGGCAACACAAATAAACGAGCAGACATTAAGTTTTTTACCGCGCTTGCTGGCAACGCTTGGAGCCATCATGATTTTTGGGCCGTGGATGATGCAAGAATTACTCGATCTGTCGGTGTTTATTTTTGAGACCATCTCTTACGTGACACGCTAAAAGGTGGGTTCATTGCAAACGATAGTTGCTGGGCCACGAATTTAGTATGCAATTCGATCCCGACATTCTTATGACTGGGATGGCACAGTTTATGTTGCCATTTTTTCGAATTGCGGCCTTTTTTATGGCCGTTCCTATTTTTGGTAATCAATTAGTCGCTGTTAGAGTACGACTGCTACTGGCATTAGCAACGGCGGCGGCGGTATTTTCAATTCTTGGCGATATCCCCGAGCCGGACCCGCTGTCTATAGAAATGGTGCTTCTAATAATGCAGCAAATTTTGATTGGTGCTGCGCTAGGCTTCTTTGTTCAGGTATTCTTTCATATTTTTGTAATGGCCGGTCAAATGGTAGCGATGCAAATGGGGCTAGGGTTTGGATCAATGATCGACCCCACTAACGGTGTTTCTGTTGCTGTGGTAAGCCAATTTTACGTGCTGCTGGTCACGGTTTTATTTTTATCTTTAAACGGACATTTAGTCGTCATAGAGGTAATGTTAAATAGTTTTAAACTATTGCCCATTGGATCTGGTATGTTGCATCAAAGTGCGGTATTCAAAATTGCATCGGCGGGCGGGTGGATGCTAGCTTCTGCACTTTTGTTGGCTTTACCAGCCGTAACCGCCATATTGATTGTCAACTTCGCCTTTGGTGTTATGACAAGGGCCGCGCCACAGCTGAATGTTTTTTCACTGGGGTTTCCATTTACGATGGTATTTGGAATATTTATTTTGTGGGTGGCATTATCAGGCTTTATGCCACAGTATCAGAAGCTAAGTGAGGAGACCTTCGATATCCTTAACATGTTACTTCGTATGCGATAGCATGCTGGATATCATTTTCGTTAGTTTTTATTATATAAAATTGCTTGGTATCTTTACTCTTCTTTGTACTTTTGGGTACGCCTATAATATCAGCTAAGGTGGATTAGCTAACCCAAGCCTAGACGCATGAATGTTTGACCTGCTCGTTTCGTTTGTCCGCATTCCTCCAATAAATAGTTCAAAGTCGCGTTAAGCGGGGCGATGTCGCTGCTAACAATTACTAACCTCGGGAGTCAGCGAGTGGGGAATAATTCTGACAAGGAGAACTCTAATGTGATTTTCTATTGCAACAATTGCTTTATCGTAATGCTGCTAATGAATCATTGTGATTGAACATGGTTAATTGAATATTCATTAGGTATTTCTCTCATTTAAGGTCGAAAGTATATGAAAGGTAAAAAAATTCTTGTTACTGGAGTAACCGGACAGGTGGGCTATCCCTTCGCGCTACATCACGCTAAAGAAAATGAAGTATGGGCTATCGCAAGATTTTCCGATACAAAAAAAAGAAGTGCGTTAGAGGCGGCTGGAATCAATTGCCGAGTTGTAGACTTGGAGCTGGCGGAGTTTGGTGATGTCCCCAAGGACTTTGATTGTGTCTTTCACTTTGCCGTAGCGAGGATCGAAGATTCAGATTTTGATACAGAGCTTCGCAGTAATGCCGAAGTTACAGGTAGCTTAATGAGTTACTGTCGCAATGCAAAAGCATTTTTTCATTGTTCTACAACAGGTGTTTACGAAGCGAATGGTCACGAGGTTTTTACTGAAGATTCGCCGTTAGGAGATAACCACCGCTGCATGATGCCAACGTATAGCATCGGAAAAATTGCAGTAGAAGGTGTGGTGAGATTTTGCGCTAAAGAATTTCAACTTCCGACTGTGATCTGCCGTTTGAATACACCCTATGGAAGAAGCGGTTGGCCCTTTTATCATTTAATGATGATGCAAAATGGTATCGACATTCCGGTACACAGTGATGGACCCAGCGAATATACATTATTTCATCAAGATGACATTAACCGTTTAGCTCCTAAAGTCTTAGAGGCAGCGAGTGTTCCTGCATCAGTATTTAATTTTAGTGGGCAAGAGCACGTGAGCATTGAAGAGTGGTGTGCTTATATTGGCGAACTCACCGGGCTGGAGCCAAAATTGGTGCCGACTGTTGACACTCTAGAGAGCGTTAAAACAGATAACAGTAAAATGCAGGCGGTAGCAGGAAAAGCGGAGGTTCAGTGGAAAGACGGTATTCGAGCGATGGTAGAAGCTGCAGGAGCATTAAAGTAACTCCAGCTCGGCACTAAACTCGGCACTAAGCTCCGTACTACCCTGTGTTAAATTCTACCCTGTGTTAGATTTTTCTGTGCAGCAGTAACTCTTGCTTAGCGTCTCTCCATCCATAGACTCCAGGTAAACGTCGAAGCCCCATAGGCGACGCATGTGTTTAAGTACCGAATCACAGGAATCTTTATCCAATGGTTTGCGGTTGTGCTGTTGATGTGTAAGGTGGAGAGAGCGATCCCCCTGAACATTGATTTTTTGCACTTGAATGTTGGGAATTCTATCCCCCAAATGATATTGCGCCGCGAGTTTTTCTCTCAGTTGTTGATAACCGTTGTCTTCGTGAATGGCAGTAATTTCCAGGGCTTTTTCTCTGTCGTCATCTCTAATGCAAAAAAACTTCATATCACGCATAACCTTTGGCGACAAAAATTGTAAAATAAAACTTTCGTCTTTAAAGTTGCGCATCGCAAAATCCATAGTTTTTAGCCAATCGCTGCCGGCAATTTCTGGAAACCAACGAAAGTCTTCGTCAGTGGGTGACTCGCAGATGC
>JAJRPK010000096.1 GCA_024280785.1 Gammaproteobacteria bacterium | reverse complement strand
TAATAGAATAACGAATATCATCTTCCACTAAGCTTATCGCTCCATGTGGGCACAATTGGGCGCAAGCGTCACAACCGTTACATTTCTGTGGATCGATGGCCACAACATAAGGCAGAACGTCGTGCTCGTTTTGCAGTGGAATAAACTCACCAACGGGAATAAATTCCGCTTTCTCAACGTCTTGTAAGCGGCTATAGCGCATGCTTTTATCGACAGCGTCGGCAACGGATCGACGTAAAAAATTTCGCCGAGTAACGGCTTCTTGTGGTTCAAGCGTATTAAGCGTTTTCGCAATGCGCTGCCACTTAGAAGTGTCTAATTGTTTAAACTTAAGGGGCGTTAAGCCACGCTGCTCCAGCATTTTATTCAATGCCTTTACACGATCGCGGATAGAGGTGACTTCTCCGCGTGGGCACTGGTCGCAGTCACCTGTGCTGATGAAAAGATACCGGCATCCCTGCCGATAAAGCGCCAGAAGGTTATGTAATCCCAGCGCGTGCACGCAAGGTATAACCTCTGTCACGGAGGACTCGGTTTTTTCGCAGGCAATTAAAGCCAGAATTCGGTCTTGCCAATGGCCAACTACAGGTTCGTGATTGTGTAGAATGGCACCTTCGGGACAGACGGCTGCGCATAAGCCACAGCCGTCACATGCTTCGGGGTCGATGCCTAGCTGCTCATCATCCAGCAGCCAGGCCTCTTTTGGGCATACTTCAACACAGGATCTACAGCTCGCATTTTCGATATGGCTGTGGACACAACGTTCACCGATGATCTCTGGAAGACGTATTGCCTGAGCGGCTTGCTCAATGAGATCATTCAGCATGTGATCATACAGTTATTGCGACAAAATCCAGGTAACTAGTGTTTTAAGATCCTCATCTGACACTGCAGGATTAGGCGGCATAGGAATTTCACCCCAGACGCCTTTTCCACCTGCTTTGACTTTGGCAACCAGGGTATCAACAGCTGCTGCATCATCTTTATACTTTGCAGCCACGTCTTTGTACGAAGGGCCAACAACCTTCATGTCGACCTTATGACAGGCCATGCATCCCTTAGCCGTAGCCAGTGCTTCATCGGCAAAAGCATTTGAGGCTGACATCGCCAATAGCATTGTTGCTGCAAGTGTTGTTACTCGTAATTTCATTTCTTCTTTTCTCCTCACTGTGTTTTAAAAAAGTATCACGGGATCTATTACCAAGATTCCGACGCACCTGGAACATATTGCGCAGGAGCTGCAATCGGGATTTCCTCGGTCTTTTTAGTTAATTCAATAATTTCCTCGTCAGTGGGACGGGGTTCCTCAAGAATAAGGGCTAAAAGATCGCGCAACTCTTCGCAGTATAGATCAGTTAATAATACCAGACCAGCGTAAAAACCGGTCCCACAACGCGGTGCAGCACGCTCCGCAAATTGCCCCAGCCAGCGCAGTAAATGGATATCGAGAAAGCTGGCAATCTCCTGCAAGACTGTGCCCTGACCCTCGGCGGCCCGCGCCATCAGATAGGCAATAAACTCCAACTCATTCACCAAGTGGTCATCGGCTAAAAGATGCCAATCTGCAGCTTCAAGCCCATGCCGCTGATAGATCTCACGAACCTCAAACATAGGTTCCTGCATGACCAGTCCATCATCATCCAGCCAAACGGATTCGTGAGGTGAAACTCCGTAGCTCTTATTTAGATACATGGCTGCATAATCTGCAGCCAAATCATTCATAAGCGCCTCTCGACCACTCTCCGGCCACGCTTCAATCTCCTTGGCAAGATGCTCAATGACAGCAGAGGCCTTTTCGCCATTTAGATTCAAACCAAGCCGCTTAGGAAAGTTGACCTCTTTTAAGTCGTTAAAAGCTTCGTTATCCAATTCAGTTCTATGCAACTTGGCCAGCAAGCCGATATCTTCAGCGACCGCAGAACAAAATGTGGCCAGCAACTCTGACTTATCTTCACTAGCCGACTCAGCTACAGAACTACCCATTATGTCGCATCCTTCTTCGGTGCCTCTTCCTCTACACGGCCCTTACTATGAGGAATAAAGACAATAGAGGGATTAGTCAATTCAGGATTAGCGAAATTCTTAACCTGCTTGACGGCTTTTTCGTGGGGAGCAATGGCTTTAGTTTCATAGGTGCCTTTGCGCAATTCATCAATAGGACCTATATCTAGAACACGCATCATGCACGCCATCACGCAGTACGGTTTACGTCCTGCTTCGATCTCATCGACACACATATTGCACTTCTTAACCAACTCATCACTGGGATCATACTGTGGCGCACCATACGGACAAGCCGCCTCACAACGACGGCAACCGATGCATAAGGTTGAATCGATATCGACAATGCCATCTTTTTTGCGTTTGAAAATCGCCCCAGTCGGACACGTCGGAAGACAGGCCGGCTCGGCACAGTGATTACAAGAGACGTTAACCTTGTATGCGTAGACGTCTGGATAGGTACCGCCTTCAACATACATAACACGGCGAAACCGTGGGCCCGCCGCCAGACCGTTCTTATCCTTACACGCAATCTCACAGGCTCGGCAACCAATACAATCTGTATTGTGATGGATAAAACCTAGCTGCATATCGGGAACTACAGGCGTATAGACTTCCTTCTTGCGGCGCTTGACCGCAATCTTAATTTTTTTCTTGTCGATTTGTGCATTAGCCATTATTAGATCTCCTCTGGTGATTACATGTCACGACGGAACACTTGGCTGCGAGACGTCTCTAACTGGTCCCAACCTGGCTTGTGTTCGAGGTCGGTCTTTTTAATGTTCGCCAGCACCGTATTGTAGATGAAAGCGCCTGCGGGGCTAGGTTCATCCAACGTTAGCATGTCGGCATTACCCGACCGATCAATGCCCTTTTCATCCAAATCAAGCCAGGCACCTTCATGCAACACAAGCACTCCAGGCATGCATCGCTCAGTAACATAAGTTGGCACCACAACCGTGCCGCGATCATTCCAGACTTCGACAACATCACCCGTTTTAATACCCATTTTCTTCGCATCACTGGCATTCATCGTGACTTCTTGTTCATACGTCTCACGCAGCCACGGGATATTGTTAAAGATCGAATGCGTTCTCCAGCGCGGATGGGGTGAAATCATGTGGAAAGGGAACTTCTTCGTCTTAGTAGGATGATTGAGCGACTCCCACGGTTCTATCCACTTAGGAATCGAGGGAATATGATAACCATACTTCGTCTTTTTCCAATCATCGATTTGAGCCAACTCGGTGCAAAGAATTTCTATCTTGCCGGAAGGCGTCTGAAATGGGGTGCCTTTTTCGATTTGGTCTCGAAATGCTATATGTGGCTTATCAAATTTAAACTTGTACACCCCGTGTTTCTTAAAGTCTTCCCAAGACATCGTCACGCCTTGGTGGTCTTGGACTTTATGCCACCAATCCACCAGGTAGGCCTCATCAACAGCTTCATTATCATTGAAGTATTCGCGGGTCGCTTTAGGGTTGTAGGTGCGGCCCATTTGCTCACCGCCTAAACGATAGGCCAACTCAGTAAAGACTTGGAGATCTGTTTTACTCTCACCTAACGGCT
>JAJRPK010000095.1 GCA_024280785.1 Gammaproteobacteria bacterium | reverse complement strand
TCAAGCTCTCCGCCCAAGTGCAAATTTGTCTGTCCACCCGTCATCAACAGATAAACGTCGGCAAGAATTTCGGCATCCAATAGCGCGCCATGAAGTTCGCGCTTGGAGGTATCGATATCGTAGCGTTTACATAGTGCGTTTAAATTATTTTTTTGGCCGGGGTGTTTCTTGCGAGCCAGTGCCAAACTGTCAACCACCGAATTACTTTCAACCGTTTTTTTTGCTTTTCGCCCCAGCAAACGTACTTCATTATCAATAAATCCAACGTCGAAGGGAGCGTTATGAATAATCAATTCAGCTCCATCTATAAACGCTAAAAACTCATCGACAATATCGGCAAAGACTGGTTTATCTGACAAAAATTCATCGCTAATACCGTGAACTTCCAGTGCACCTTGTTCGACCTCACGCTCGGGATTGATGTATTGGTGATAATGATTACCCGTCGGTCGCCTACCGATCAATTCTACGCAGCCAATTTCAATAATTCGATGGCCTTGCGAAGGCTCTAAACCTGTAGTTTCGGTATCGAGTACAATTTGTCGTAATGCCATGGCGTGTTCTGAGTCCTACTAAAAGAATAAAGAAAAAATATGGATAAATTATTAAATCGCTTTATTTTAAAGTTGATCGATTCCCTGATTTGCCAGCTCATCCGCTATCTCGTTTTCCACGTGACCAGAATGACCTTTGACCCAACGCCACTCAACATTGTGGCGTTTTGACTGAAGGTCTAACTGCTGCCATAAATCAGCATTTTTAACCGGTTTTCTGGCCGCCGTCTTCCAACCATTTCGTTTCCAATTAGTGATCCATTCAGTAATACCTTTACGGACATATTGAGAATCAGTGACCAAAATCGCATCTGTGCCAGACTCTAGTAAGCGCAATCCCTCAATCGCGGCTTGCAACTCCATTCGATTGTTAGTAGTCTCTTTTTCTCCACCACAGAAGTGTTGATCGTTACCATTATTGCGAAGTAAGACCCCCCAACCCCCAGGACCCGGATTGCCTCGACACGCCCCGTCGGTATAAATTTCTACTGCCACGTTATCCACCTTCATTGCTATTAACACGTACCTATTTACTAACCATGTGATCATTAATAATAAGTACGTTTAAAAAATCATCTCCAAAATTGCGGTCACTATTTTGTTCTTTGCCCCGCCCAATTACAAGCTATATGGCGGCATCTCCTGTAAATATTGTCGACAAAATGTTGCTTTTATTGGCACTGCTGGTAACTTTATTTATTATTTACGATGCTTGTACAGCATGCTACTTTTGCTTCACGTCACCGCACTGAATGATATGTTGATTTAACGTTTTTACTTGATTTAACGTAGCCACTTGCCCTGGTTTTACCCGCCGAGGCCAATATGGTCGGATCCTATTAACAGGAAAAGCTCTCTTGCGCGCTACAATCACATAAAACATTCCAAAAGGTAAATGCAACCTCTCCCCTAAGCGGTCCATCATAGCCAAGCGCTTCAGCACGGCCTCGTTATTTACCGGAGGACGATAAAAATAAGATTTTTGCTGCAACACATCGTAATTTAACACTGACATCCAGTCCATTAATCGGCTTTGTCGAATCGCTTGATAGGCTCCCTTACCCGATTTTGCGCAATGCCGATAGATAGCCCAACTACTAACAGGATTAAATCCCAGCACCACCATATGACCGCCAGCGGTTAACGTCCGATTGGCTTCGCGTAAAAGCTGGTGAGGATCCTGAGCAAATTCCAAAACATGATGAAGTAAAATGATATCGATGCAGTCGCTGGCAATGGGAAACTCTTCGTAGTCTGCCCAGAGGTTATCACTATATTGCGGGTCAACATTCGGCGCAAAACCCATTTTTATATAGTGGCCAACGCTGGCAGAATCAGACAAAGAATTGGCCTTCTGTACACTTAACTGCAATAGGTTATAACCTGAGAGCGAAGGCAATTGCGAGTCAATCACCGATTTTTCACGGGCCAATACCGCTCGTCCTAAATGTGTCGATAAAAATCTGGTGAAATCACTCATTGCCACCGACATAGGTAATGAACGCTGCGGTTTTTTATTAATTACGCCCATATTTTCCTTTTCACATACCGTACTATGATTTCGTCGATCATCCGCATCACATAAACAAGTATTGTACACCGACTATCTGCCGCTCTATTCTAGGGCTGCCGGCCACTGTTGCCAAGCCCGGTATCACCCAATGCTCACTGAATACTCAGAGTAGGCAACGGCTTTATAGCAACGCAGTTTAGGTAATGCAGATAATTAGAAACGCTGTTAATTACACACCCGCTAGCTCTGGTTTTACCATCACGGGTCAGGCATCATAAACAAACGCTCGCTGACAATGTCGGCTTTTTCTCTCTTTTTATCCAACTGACTAGTCTGCCCCGAATATGAACAACTTAGCCACTAAGCCCTACCAAATAACGCGAATACCTGCCTTTAGCGATAATTACCTGTGGCTGGTCGACAATGGCCAGAAAGCTTTGACCGTCGACCCTGGGGATGCCGCCCCGATCATTGCCCAGCTTGAAGAAAAAAACTTAACTCTTGAGTATATTTTGACCACTCACCACCACCCTGATCACACCGGTGGCGTTGATGAGCTGATCGAACGATACCAGCCCATCGTTGTCGGGCCCGATAGTCAATATATACCGCAAGTGACTCGCGTTGTTAAAGACGGCGAAGAAATCGAATTATTAGGCTTGTCACTGCAGGTGATTGCTGTACCGGGACATACGCTCGATCATATCGCTTACTTTATCGATGCTCCTAACCCCTTTGGCTACCCTGTGTTGTTTAGCGGTGACACTTTATTTGCCGGTGGTTGTGGCAGAGTATTTGAGGGCACTTTTCAGCAAATGCGCGGTTCTTTGGATAAGCTTAAACAATTGCCAGATGATACTCGCATTCATTGTGCTCACGAGTACACCCAAGCGAACATCAACTTTGCATTGGCGGTTGAACCTGACAATCTTAGCTTGCAGAAAAGAGCCGAAGACGTCGCAGTATTAAGAAAGGCCGGCATACCTACAGTACCCAGTGAATTGGCAATAGAAAAAGAAACCAATCCTTTTTTGCGTTATGACCAAGCTCCTATTATCCAAATAGCGCAACAAAGAGAGAACAAAAAGAACCTGAATGAAGACGATGTTTTTAGTAGTATTCGCCAATGGAAAGACAATTTTTAAATAGCCACGTTCGCGTACTATTCGCTTATAACAGCGAGCTTTAGCTCTTAACCACTGTTTGCTGACAAGCGAGCTGTGCGCAAACCTACACTAGCAACACGAGATAATAATTAATCTCGTTCAATATGCCGAGAGTCCACAAAAAGGAAATTGCGTTTTGTTTGATAAAATTTTCTGCCGTTTAACCGTTCCAAATTTCATGTCCTTCTGGCTTTGCCACACTCTCCTTTTATTGAGTTATGCTGCTACGGCCTCAGCAAACACTAGCGCGCCCCCTGCTAGCCACGGCAACGTAGTTACTGCTCACGCTATCGCAATGCACGGCGATATTAAATACGCTGCCGACTTTCAAAACTTCGAATACGTCAATCCTGACGCTCCTAAGGGCGGCAGCCTACGTTT
>JAJRPK010000094.1 GCA_024280785.1 Gammaproteobacteria bacterium | reverse complement strand
ACTCAACGTAGCCTCCATTTTCTCCCGCATCAACTTTTTCGATCCCAACTTCGATACATTTTAACTTGATTTCCATGATCATAAACAGATTTTTTATTTCGTGGGTGAGTAGCCCAAATCGGTCAATCATTTCGATCTGCAAATCGCGTAGAGATACTGAGTTACTTGCACTTGCTATGCGTTTATATAACATTAAGCGGTTGTGTACGTCCGGTAAATAATTGTCGGGGATCAAGGCCGCTAAGTGCAAATTTATTTCGCCGATCACGTCGAGTGGTCTAGATAAGTCAACTTCTTCACCTGATTTAAGCGCGCTTACCGCACGTTCAAGCATATCCAGATATAAGGTGAAGCCAATAGATAGCATTTGGCCACTTTGTTCATCACCTAACATTTGTCCAGCGCCGCGTATTTCCAGGTCGTGAGTCGCGAGCATAAAGCCCGCGCCAAGGTCCTGTGCCTGTTCGATCGCTTCTAAGCGTTTTTCTGCATCTTTGCTAAGAATTTTTCTACTGGGAACAAATAGATACGCATAGGCTTGATGGTGTGATCTGCCCACACGGCCACGCAACTGGTGTAACTGGGCGAGGCCAAATTTGTCGGCCCGTTCAATGATAATTGTATTAGCGTTGGGTATATCAATTCCTGTTTCTATGATTGTTGTGCAGACTAGAACATTAAATTTCTTATGATAGAAATCCGACATTACCTGTTCGAGGTCTCGTTCGCGCATTTGTCCGTGACCAACGGCAATGCGAGCTTCGGGGACCAAGTCTCTTAGTTCCTCAGCCATGCGTTCAATGCTGGAGACATCGTTATGCAGGTAAAATATTTGGCCTCCTCTAAGTAACTCTCTAAGCAGTGCTTCTTTTAGCAGGCTAGATTGTTTTTCAAGAACAAAGGTTTTTACTGACAGTCTTTTGGCCGGTGGAGTAGCGATAATTGATAAATCGCGCAAGCCGGCCATTGCCATATTCAGAGTTCGCGGAATCGGTGTAGCTGTCATTGTCAGAAGATCGACATTGGCACAAAGTTGTTTGAGTTGTTCTTTTTGACGTACTCCAAACCGATGTTCTTCATCGATAATAACCAGTCCAAGATCGTGCGGTTTTACGTCTTTTTGGATGAGTTTATGCGTGCCGATTAGAATATCTGCTTTACCCGAGTCGAAGTCTTTTAGTACTTGGGTTTGTTCTTTGCCGGTTCGAAATCGAGACAATGTCTCAATGGTAATGGGGTAATCCGCAAATCGGTCCAAAAAATTTTGATAATGCTGTTGTGCAAGTAAGGTTGTTGGCACAAGAATCATCACTTGCTTGCTATTGCTTACGGCTACAAATGCCGCTCGCATGGCCACTTCTGTTTTACCGAAGCCAACATCGCCACAGATCAATCGATCCATTGCACTATCAAGCTGCATATCTAACAATACGGCATCGATAGCTGCCTGCTGATCTTGTGTTTCTTCAAATGGAAACTTGTCGCTGAACTCTTGATAGTCTTGTTTCGGTAGTTTAAATTCAAAACCAGACATCGATTTTCTTCGGGCGTAAATATCCAGCAGCTCCGCGGCAACATCGTGGACGTTGGCGATAGCTTTTTTCTTGGCGTTGCCCCAACTTTCACTGCCCAATTTATTGAGTGGTGCGTTAGCCTCCTCACCGCCCATATATCGACTAATTACATTCAGGGAAGTGACCGGAACATAAAGGCGGTCGCCACCTGCATATTCCAACGTGAGAAATTCGGCATCGATAATTTCACCGTTACCGCCATCAATGGGCATGTGCTCAAGGCCAAGGTAACGACCAACACCGTGATCGATATGAACGATGGGTGCTCCCACTCGCAGTTCAACCAGGTTGTGTATGGCGGCTTCCGCTAAAACACTTTTTTCCTTACTACCGCTACGGTTACGGGGTTTTATCTGCACACCGAACAATTCAGGCTCGGCAATAATGCTAATGCCGCTATGAGTAAATGTAGCGCCACGGTTAAAAGCCGCTACGGCAATGCCCACTTGGGGTATGTCGGGTTGCTGTTCGACAAGTTGCTCAAAGTCCAACCATGAATCAAGGTTGTGGACTTCTATGTCAACGCCTCTTAGTTTTTCGGCAAATATTTCCCGGCGACCTAACGATTCTACGCAGAACAAAACGTGGCGTACCGCTGTGCCGGCAGGAGGGGAGCTGGCGATAAATTCCTGTATTCTGCCAAACGCATTGCTTGAATGTCCTTCGATTCTTAGTTCGGGATTAGTGACGGCGCTGAGTTGAAATATCCCTCGCTGTGATTCTTCTTTTTCAGCAAGAACCTGCGCACTGATGTTGACCCGCGGATAATTATTTAACCGTGAAAAACACTCGTCGATTTTCAAATATAATTTTTGTGGCGTAAGCAGCGGTCTGGTAGGGTCTATGGCCTGTTGTTCGTATCGTTCATCGACACTCAGTAGAAATTTACTTAGGGAATCTCTAAGGTCAGGAAAAGCAACCAACAAGGAATTATCAGGCAAGTAATCCAGCAAACATTCCGTATGGTCAAAAAACATGGGTAGATAGGATTCGATTCCAGCGCTGGCAATACCCGCGATTGAATCACGGTATATCGGACACTGTTCCGGAGAGTGCCTGAATTCTCCATGCCAGTTATTTCTAAAACAGTTAATTGCGCGTTTGTCTAACGCGACTTCACCGGCGGGAAGAATGGTAATTGCGTCCATTTTTTCTTCTGAACGCTGAGTTTCCGGGTCGAAGCTGCGTAAGCTTTCAATTTCTTCGTCAAAGAGTTCGATGCGATAAGGTAAGTCGCTGCCCATAGGGAATATGTCGAGCAAGGAGCCACGAACGGCATACTCTCCGTGCTCAAAAACAGTTTCTCTGTGTTGGTAACCAGCACTTTCAAGTTGAATTTTTATTTGTTTAGCATCAATTTTTTGACCTACTTTAATAATTAGGCTTTCACGGTTTACATACTCGCGGGGGCAAAGTCTGGCAAGTAAGGTAGAGACGGAAACAAGGCATACCCCATATTCCTGCTGTTGCAAGTTGTACAGAGTTTTTAAACGCTCAGAAATTATATCTGCGTGTGGAGAAAAATGGTCATAAGGCAAAATCTCTTGGTCAGGAAAAACATTAAGATTAAAACCAGCGTTTGAGTGAGTAAAAAAACTTAATGCTTCAAACCACTCTCTGGTGTCGTCAGCATTTTTGGTAATAACTAGAGCAAACCTCTTATCGGATTTAAGACTGTTGCTCAGTGCTGCCGCTGCTGCAACGCCAGGCAGTGAGTGCCACGTAGACTGTTTGCCTTTAGTGGGTAGGTTTGGTTGAGATAGCAGTTCAAAAGGCATGGGAAGGTGGGGCGTTCTCTTGTGGGCGATAAGTTTGTGGCTAGACGTAGCTATCTGCCGCTAAGTATAACTGTTATTTCGGAGTGTGATCTAACCGGTAACGAAATAACACTCCACCATAGGCGTTTCTGTCTGGGCCTGGCTCAAAGTAACGACCACCGAAGGCATTTGCCCGAGCGTTGGCAGTATACGCTTTATTGAATACATTGCTGATGCCGAAGAAGGGCTCAATGTCTACGATATCAGTGCTGTACGTATATCCTGCGCGTAAATTGCTTAATAGATACGATTCGGTATGGGCGCTATTGGCATTATTCAGTGCGAATTCATCGACATATAGTGATTCGATTGTGGCAAAGAATCCGTTACGGCTTTGGTAATTTAATTGCATTTGTAATAGGTTTTTTGGTTGTCCGGGAAGTTCATTGCCAGAAAAATTATTTCCGTTTTTATCGACAAATTTATCAAATTCAAAATCAGACCAAGTGTAGGCAAGCGACGCTGTGAGTGTTTCCGTAATGGGTGAATTAATGCTAAATTCGATGCCGTCACGTTCGGATTTTCCCGCGTTTGTAAATAGGTCGTCACCTATTGAGTTTTCAAATTGAATAATCTCGTCTCTTACATTGATATGGAAAAAAGCAATTGAATATCTGTGACGCTGCTTGATTAAACCTTTAATACCCAGTTCAAAGTTGGTGGCCTTCTGGGGTTGCAAGTCATCGTTTAAGCCCGTGGTACCTGAGACCGCTAATTCGGTGGTAGTAGGGGATTCGAAGGCCGATGAAATGTTAGCGTATAGATTCAGCTCCGGGCTAATTGTGTAACTGCTGCCAATCATTGGGCTGGCTTGCTCCAAAGAGCGCTTACCAGAATTTTCAGAAAAATGGTCGCTAACTTCAAATTTAATATTGTCGTAACGAAGACCTATCGTTATTCGCCAGTTTTCGGTGACAGTTGTTTGGTTTTGCAAGTACAAACCTAAGCTGGTCACTAACTCACGTTGGTCCAGCACAAGGTCACCGCGTTTACCGTCAATATTTTGAAAGCGTCGTCGGTCGTCGTCTTGACGATCGTAATCAACCCCGAAAATCGTGGTACTGTTTTTGTTATCGATAGTCCCTTCATGCTTATACATTAAACCGCCGCCAGCGAAATAACGGTCAATCTCTATAGCACCGTTACCACCTAAGGGAATCAATCCATCAAAATCTCGCCATGTGTAGTAATTTCTAACGGTGATTTCTCCACTGTCACTTACTTTACGTTTGTAGGAAAAACCAATCCGCGTTTGATCGAGTTTTTCGCCAGCATTAAGTTGAACGTTTCGGTCTCTTGCTGCTCTTCTGTCTTTTTCGACGTCGGCTTGAGTAATGCCACCGGGATCATTGGCCACAGGTTGTTTGGTGTAATTGATAGCAACGTTGAGCTGGGATTCATCGGCAAACAGGTAACGAAATCGAGAGTTAAGCAATCGGTTTCTACTCTCGCTGTGATCGCGGTAGCCATCGACCTCTTGATCTGAGAAGCTGGTTAGATAGCTTAATTTTCCTTTGGTACCCGCAGCTTTGAGTTGGTTTTTTTTGTAGCCATCTCCGCCTGCGGCAAAACGAGCTTCTAGTGTGTTGTCGGGTTGGTCGAATTCACTATAAATATTAATCACGCCGCCCGAGGCATTACCGTACAGTGACGATGAAGGTCCCCTAATTACTTCCACCTTTCCAATTGAACCTAAATCCAAGCTGTCAATGCCCCCCTGACCATCGGCTAACGTTTCTGGAATGTCGTCGACAAATATTTTAACGCCGCGAATACCGAAGTTGGCTCTTGCGCCAAAGCCGCGAATGGATATACGCAGATCTTGAGCATAATTATATCGATTCTGTAAGAAGATACCGGGAATAGTCGTAAGTGATTCATCCAACCCTAACTGGGCTTGTGCGCGTTGAACTTCTGTACCACTAATCACACCAGCGGCGAACGGGAGTTTGTCGATTGCCCTTGGTATTCGCGCGGCATCGATAATAACCTCTTCTATTTGACTGGGGTGTTGCGCTCTTATCGATAAGCTGAAGAAAATACACGGCAAAGTAAAAAAGAGTAGAGCCAAAGGAGTTTGTAACAATTTTTTCATGGTAGCGGATCTTTGTAAGGTTATTCGGCAATCGGAATCTTGCTGAGTTAATTTGGTTTTCAAAATTGGGGACTACTTGGCCAAGGCGAGGGCTACACGGTGCAATGACTTGCTGTGTTCCCAAAAAGGCAGGCATTTTAGGCTATCGCTTGCCGTATTACGAGATACAAACGGTTTAATATCGACAAGTAAAGAAGAAGGGAGAATACCTTGGTTTTATTTTTCAGTATTGAGCTCAATAATCACCAAAATGGCGAGGATGCTCCTGATAATACCGTAGAATAACAGTCCGCCTGCAGCGCCCCAGAGGTGAGCATCGACAATAATGGGGTGATGAATAAGCTGCGATGTTGAAAGAATCCCTTCGGGCATCAGTGATGCTTGTTCCATAGTGATCTTTACGGTAATGGCGAGTAGCCAGACTATGCTAGAGCGGGTGCGCAGTACCGCATAGATAAACAGGCCGTGCAGTCCCCCCGACAAGCCCACACACCAAGCGGTTTCTGGACTGTAATAGTAAAGCCCTGACACTGATATCGCGGCGGCAAAGAACAGAGCTCCTAGCCACCACAGCGAGACAAAGGCATCGCTAAATATGAGGTATATTGATAACAGGGCTAACAGGTTGAGTAATAAGTGTTGAATATTAAGATGAACAAATAAATGGCTGACAGCCAACCATGGCTGCTTGAGTAATAGAGTGCGCGTATAGGTTAATGAATCGTGCCATTGTGGATTTTGTTGGACTAAGGCAATCAAAGCAATAAGGATTACCAGGCCGATTATAGAACGATGCTGATAAAGACTAAATGGAGTCTTGTCGGCGACGGAATTTGAGTTTTTGCTAGAGGTCATGGCGTATTGTGTTTGTGTCGACGAGCTCGTGATGACGTAATATGGCTCGCAAGCAATGCTTAGGCTGTT
>JAJRPK010000093.1 GCA_024280785.1 Gammaproteobacteria bacterium | reverse complement strand
ACCAGTATTTAAGCGATTTTTCTCGATAACTACACAGCATTTGATCTTTTTGGTCAACAAAAGATGATGAAAAAGAGTTATACAATCGATTAATATTTAATCAGTATCGCGATTTAATGGTTAAGCAGCATCACGAGGCATTAATAAATCGCGCCGCTACCCAATGCCGCTAGCTACTGTGGGCAACAAAGATGATGAACGAATTAATACTACCTGTAGCAAGCCATAATGCCTACCCATTTTACCTTCCTTTACTCGGCCCTAACGCTAAATGAGTGCTAAGTTCTTGTTATTGCGCATAAAAGTCTATTCAAGCTCAATCAATGTATTTAAACGCTGGTCATGACTATAAAGAGCACAAAGACCGATAGACGATCAATATGACGTTTTATTGAGCTTTATCATCACCGACTAACTATTAATGCACCAAGCTTCGGGTTAGCTAGACTCTTATTGCTTAGCTTTTGACAGGTAGTTCCGCATGAACCGGCAAATCACAGGGAGATTGATACCATTCGGCTTTGGAGCCCCAATAGATACTCTGCACGGGACTCACAGATAGTGGTTCGTCTAATCCACCTGCAGGCACAATGGTTGTTTTCTTATCGCTGCTAGTCCATGGCAAAGATGAGCCACATCGCTGACAAAATGTAGTTCCATAGTGCTTTGCTTCGGGCAGGCTATATCGATTCACGCATTCCTCTCCCCGGAGCCACTTAAATTGGCCTGAAGGAACGAAAATGTTAGCCGTATGAGCGCTCCCGGTCGTTTTCTGACAGCGAGAGCAATGGCAGTACTGGAACAATTTAAAGGGTGGTTTAAGCTCAAAGGCTACGTCGCCGCACAAACAACTGCCGCACACTGTTTTCTCTTCATCAGTTTCTAGCATTTTTAGAATTCCAGCTGCTGCCAATAACAATTGATCTTAATCTAAAGCCAGGCAGGTGATTTCACATAGCCCGTCAAATTAATCAAAAGTAAATGCCTCGCCGACCAAGTCTTCTGATAGCAACCATAAACGCTTAGCAGCTTCAGCATCAAGCACATAGGGACAGTAACCGCCCGAAAATTCCCCCGCTTCTTCAGCAATATGACAATCTTCAAGATAAAGTCCACCTAGCCCTTCTAGCTCCGCCGAACTTATCGCCCATACTTGAGTGGCGGCTCCTGCCTCAACAGTTTTAAACACAATACCGCTATCCTTCATCACCGAACCCATTTTAATCTGATCTTCACTTTTCATATGTCGCGACAAGTTAGTGATTATTGCGCCAGGATGGACAGCATTTGCGTTTCCCTTTGGCATACGCCGATTTAACTCAACGGCGTAAAGTACATTAGCCGTCTTCGCTCGACCATAGCTAACCCACTTATCATATTCGGTAGTTTCAAAATTAGGGTCATCGAAGTCGACATTAGAATATATGTGCCCGTTAGACGAGACTACCGTAATTCGGCAATGGTCATCTTTCAATAACGGAATCAAATGATTGACGAATACAAAATGTCCAAGGTGATTAACCCCAAACTGCCATTCAAAGCCTTGCTTGGTCTGTTGTTTATCGCAGGCCATTACGCCGGCATTTGCAATAATAAAGTCTAGATTGTCAAATTGCTCACAGACCCCCTTGGCGGCACCACGACAGCTTTCGACATCATCGAGCTCTAGGTGGCAAAAATGTACTTTAGCCCCTTGCTGACGTTCGTTAATGTGTTTGACAGCCAACTGAAACTTATCTCGATCACGAGCGGTAATGATAATTTCAGCACCGGCTTTGGCCACCGCCGCCGCAGACTCTAACCCCAGACCACTGGTTCCACCGGTGATTAATACCCGCTTACCACTAAGGTCTATCCCCTCTAGTACCTCTTGCACTGTCGACTGCTCACCAAACTGAGTCATATGATTACCCTTGTCTTATATTGTTCAATAACGATTTACGCTGAAATATTGGCCTTAAGTTAACATCTGTGCAAACTTAGATGTTTAAATAATAATTTACCAAGATGCTAATTTTGGGTTTCGGATTTTAAAAATGTCTTTTATCGATACTTTATAAATAATAACGTTTTACTTCGCCAGATTGCGGATCGCTAAAACTAAGGCCTACCGCTTGCAATTGCAAATCAATATTTAGCTTTTGCGTCGCCCCTTTGTTGAGCTCCCCACCACTTTCCACTGCAGACGCATCATACATCCTATCTCCCAGAACTCCGAACCCTATGCCGGACAAGTGTTTTCTAATCTGGTGTTTTCTACCCGTCTCGATTTTCAATTCTAACTCCGAGCAAGCTAAAGGAAGAATATCATCTCCTGGAAGTACCAATGAGGCCAGTGACTTCAATGGCCGCGAAGAATTCCCATCAATTGCCTCCTCAAAGCTAGCTAAAAGTTGATTGGCAGGCCGCGAAGAAAGGACAATAGTAGTCGCTACTTTATCATCCAATGTCGCATCTATAAGATAGGGCAGAGGTAAATTAAATTCGCCGCGCACGATAACGCGATAGAGTTTTTCGGTTTCGCGGTCAGCAAATTGTCTCGCCAATTCCACTGTCGCCGCTTTACTATGGCCCAGAACAATTATACCCGAGGTCATTTTATCCAACCGGTGAATAATAAACGCCTGTCGTTGAGGTTGCAGCACGGACTCCGCCCAACGATAAACCGTCGTGTGATCCGACCACTTAGACCCCTGGCATAGCATTCCGGCTGGTTTAAACCACACACTGTAGCTTCCTTCGTCCGCGATCAATACTGCGGCCAAGCTGCTTAGTCTTAGCACACTTGGGTCGTAGTTAAATAATATTCTATCGCTCTTTACTAGCGCAGCTTTTACTCGGCGCAGACGTCTAGGCTTTTTATAACGCTGTTTATCAACCTTATTGGGGGCAACTCCTTTATTGTCAGTGTTTAAAACGGCATCTGCTAACGAAGACATTCCTTCCTTGTCCGCCGTCAGCTTTGACTTTTCGTTAGTTTCAAAGCCAGAATCCTTCGCCGACGATTTTATTATCCGTTCTATCCATACGGCACCTTTTAATACAGCGTCTTTAACTGCAGATTTTGTCAATCCGCTGGTGCTAACCAACAAATCTACCAGCAACACGCCGTCTTCAGGCACGTCAACGGCATACTGTATGCCACCTTCCGTCATCTGCTTTTACCCAATTGTTTCATTCTTACTACTCACGGTACTTTCTATTATTGACACCAGCGGCTTTAAATCCCTATAAATTAGATTAATATATATCTATAACTAACTGTTTTATAAGAAGTATATAGTTTATTCAATGTTCGCCAAACCCTCTATTCAACCCAGACATATTAAACAAATTACTATTAACCAATATAGACAGTGAGTGGGTCCAAAAGAGAAATGGGCTGTCCAAACCCTACTGCATACTGGTAGAATCTGCGCGCCTTAAAATGACCGCGATAGCTATTTTCATGCGACTGCCAAACAATCATTCGTTACAGCTCCTGCCAAACCATTAGCTACCAGAGGTATGCGTTGACAACAATCTACGGAATAAGTAACTGTGACACCGTTAAAAAAGCACGGAAGTGGCTTAACGATCAGTCTATCGATGTCGCGTTTCACGATCTACGCGCCGATGGATTAAGTAAAAAACAAGTGAACCACTGGCTGTCCTTAGTTCCATTAACGTCTTTACTCAATAAACGAAGTACTACCTGGAAGCAATTACCCGACTCAACCAAACAGCAGATTGAAGCCGGCACCACGGCAGTCGCATCATCGGCGGCCCAAGCAAAAGCCTTATCTGTT
>JAJRPK010000092.1 GCA_024280785.1 Gammaproteobacteria bacterium | reverse complement strand
CTTGATGAATCGATTGCGTAACGATAATGGACCGATTTTTATTGGGTCGAAGGGGCTGGACATTTTATATTGCTCCTGTGCTTGTAATCAGTCATTTCGCTTTATATTTATGCTTACGGCAGAAACCTTTTAAGCCGTCTTTATGCCGATGTATTTTTCTGTTGAGTGTAATGCAGCGATTCGATGGACGAGTCGGCGCCCAGGAAAGTCATTTACCGCGTAATGTTGCACGGCTTGTTGGTCCCATAGCAATAAGTCGCCTTGTTGCCAATGGTGTCGGTAGCCAAACTCTGGTTTTTGCATGTGGTTAATTAACATTTCAAGGATGGCTTCGGCTTCGTTGGGTGGTAAACCTTGAATAAATCGTGTGTAAGTAGGGTTAACGGTCAGCCATTTTTTTCCAGTGATTGGATGCGTTTTAACGACGGGGTGAGAATGAATTAATCCTTTAGTTAATGCTTCTCCGACCATTTTTCCTAGCGGGAGACCGCTGCGCCAACCTAGCTCATAGAGATGGCCATAGTCGTGAATGGCTGTGAGTCCATCTAACAGTTCTTTCATTTTGTCAGACAGGGCTTCGTAGGATGCAGCCGTACTGATAAATGCGGTATCGCCGCCGTATTCGGGGATGACTTTGCCATGCAAAATGTTAACCAGCGGTGGTTGTTCCAAAAAGGTTTCGTCAGCGTGCCAGGAATCAGCTCGATCGCCTTTTTCTGAGTCGATAACGGTGATGTGGGGAAACTGCTCATCAACACTGAAAACATCGGTGGCATTCTGTTCGGGTTCGCCAAAGTGTCGCGCGATTTGGGTGTGTTGCGATGGGGTTACGTCGCTGGCCGGAATAGAGAGAACGTGATGTTCGTACAGTGCTGCGCCAATGGCTTCGATAGTCGTTTCCGCTAAGTCGTTGGTGAAATCAATACCTTCAAGCCTCGCTCCTAAATTACCTGCAAGTTTTTTTATAGATAAAGTCATCGGCGTCTCCAATAGATGAAAAAGTCAGTCATCGGTCTTTCTTTTTAAGTGTTATTGGCAGCAGCTATGCCTGCTTGGCGGCCAAAAAAAGTAGCATCGCCAATACTCATGCCGCTTGAATAGCCCGCTGCGCAACGTGGCAGGCCTGCGGAGTTACGTCCGGCGGCATATAAGCCAGGGATAATCCGTTTTTCTACCGTTAGCACTTCGCCCGAGGGCAAGGTATCTAAGCCGCCGAAGGTCATTACTGCAAAGTAGGCGCCGTTACCTAGCGTTAAGTCAAAAGCCGCGTAGGGTGGCTTGTCTAGGCCAGTGAGGTATTTTTTTGCTTTGTGAAATAGTGGATCTTGGTCCTGGGCAGCAAAACGATTATAGACTTCTAAGGTATTGACTAGAGTGCCCTCCGGTAATTTCAGCTCAGCTTCAAGTTCCTCAGCGGTATCACCGACGGCGGCAACGGAAAATCCACCCATCGGGGGTCGATCTAAAACCTCAAAGTGCCGGCTGTCAATAATGAGGTAGTATCGTCGATCGGGCCGATCGAGAATTGCGCTGCCCATGCGGCCATGATAGACATCTTCGTTGATGAATCTTTGTCCGGTGTCATCAACAACAATTGATTCAAGGAATTCATTGGGTGGGTAGTAGGGAATGCAGGCAAAGCCCTCATTCATATTAATGGCTGCACCACCGGCACCTATTCCCATGCGGATGCCTGAGCCGGTATCATTAGGGTTACCGTTAGGGTAATTACCGAGAGACAGTCGAGGCGCATATTGCTTAACCATCTCCTCGTTCATAATAAAACCACCGCCGGTTAGAATAACGCCTCGTTGAGCTCTCATGCAGTGCTCTTCGCCGTTAATTCGGACAACGGCACCAACAATGCGACCGGTTTCGTCGGCAATGGTGGTTAGCGCTCGTGCATCACAGACAATGTTTACACCTTTGGCTTGTGCTGCTGCAATGAGGTTTCGCATGAGTGGGATGCCACCATGATCGCCTTTTATTTGCGGTTTGTGACCACGTGGGGCCGGTTTGGCGTGTTGAACATAAGGCCACGCCTCTTCATTTCCAGTAACCATTAATGCGGCTTCGTTGGGCGTATTTGTGTGTTTTAGCGGATAGTATTCAGGCTTAAAAACGACTCCCTGTTCAACCAGCCAGTCAAAATGCTCTAAAGTCTGATCACAATAGAGCCGAACCTTTGCTTCGTCCGCATTGGGGCCAGAAGCCATCATCAAGTACTTGAACATTTCTTCAATATCGTCGTCAAAGCCACAGGCTTTCTGAATGGGGGTGCCTCCTCCCATGTATATCAGTCCTCCCGCCAGTGCGGTTGAGCCTCCGCCTTCACTTGCCGCTTCAAGTACTGTGACTTTAGCGCCTGTATCAGCAGCTTCAATAGCAGCCGAAATTCCTGCACCTCCTGCTCCGATAATCAAGACATCGGTTTCAGTAAACCAGGTATCAACATCACTTAATGGTTTTGGTTTATCAGCAAAAGATTTTTTCATGGTAGGGATAGGTTCTCATATTGTGACGTTAGGCATTACCACGGAGCAATGCTGAGTAAACAGGCTAGCGAGTTTATCAGTAAGACTTAGCTTACTTAATGACGACTCCTTAAACTTTCCGGGCTATTGTGTTGACGCTAACTGTGTTATCGACGGCGATTGCTCTGGTTTGTTAGTGAAGACCACTTTCTTGTGTTTTTATAAGTTATTGAATTTAAAGGTTATTTTATTATAAGTGCAAAGTTTTACGGTTAGCTGCTATTAATGTTAAATAGCTGTTTTAAAAGAGTCGGCTATCACGTACACTACGCGCCTTTTTTTGGCTTTGTAAATGATGTTTGCAAAGTGATGTAACACCTTTGGCTCTAGCACTAACCCCAGCGCTTGGCAGGGTATTTAGACAGGTTTATTTGCAGCTGTTTATTTTCAGCTAATGTATGGGTGGGGCTAAGTAAGTTCGGGTAAGTTCAGGTAAATTCAGGAATATAAGTAATGGTAATTATTCGTTTATCTCGCGGTGG